>DASTNS010000001.1:0-2233 GCA_035720625.1 Gallionella sp.
CACCCGACCCACCTTGCAGGCAAGCTGGTGACCGAAGGCGTGCGCGCGGCGGGCGCACTGCTGGTAAACGGCCTTGGCCGCCGCTTCATCGACGAACTGCTGCCGCGCGACATGGTATGCGCCGCCATCCTGCGCGAATGCAGCGAAGGGCGCGGCATCCGCATCGACGACCAGCGCGTCGGCGTGTGGCTCGACACGCCGCGTCTTGAGCGCGCCAATCCGGGACTGCTGGAAAAACAATTCCCCAACCTGATGTCGCGCACCCGCGTCTCGGGCATCGACCCGCGCATCGAGCCACTGCTGGTTCATCCGACCTTGCACTACCAGAACGGCGGCGCAGTCATTGATGTCAACGGCGCCACCACGGTGCCCGGCCTGTATGCGGTGGGCGAAGTGGCGGGAGGCATCCACGGACGCAACCGCATCATGGGCAATGCCCTGCTCGAGATCATCAGCTTCGGTCGCCGTGCCGGTATCGCAGCCACTGCCAATAACGACCGCGGTCCCAAGAAAGTCACCCTCGAACATGTGAACCGGCTGCGCCGCGCTCTCACTCTCGCCGGCATGCCCATGACGCAGCGGTCGCCCCGAGTCTTGCCGGATTACGCGGCGGGAGGCGTATGGAATCGCTGAACAAAAAGAAGGCACCCCCAGTTGTAACGCAACAGGTGCTGCTGCATCCGGACCGGCGTGTCGGCGCCGACATGGCGCGCTGGCGCCAGTCTGGAGGTGGCGACGCACTGGCCCGCGCCGCGCAGAATCCCGCCGCCATGCGTGAGGAAATACGCCTTGCCGAGCTCCGCGGCCTGGGCGGCAGCGGTTTTCCGGTCTGGCGCAAATGGGATGCCGTCGCCGCCGAACTGCCCAAGCCGGACAAATATCTGGTGGTTAACGGCAACGAGGATGAACCCGGCACCTTTAAGGACCGCCTGCTGCTGGAAGAAACACCACATCAGGTAATCGAAGGCGCCGTGGTGGCGGCGCTGACGGTCGGCGCCAACCGCATCGTGTTCTACATCAACCCCGATCTTGTGCGCTCACTGGCGGCAATGAAGGTGGCACTCGAACAATGGCAGGCATCGGAACTGCCGGCGCTCGCCTCGACCGCGCTCGGCAGGCCGTTGGAGCTCGTGTTTCTGCCCGGCTCCGGGCATTACATCGGCGGCGAAGAAACGGCATCCATGGAATGGATCGAAGGCCGCTTTAGTTCCGACATCACGCCCGCAAGCGGGCATGAGTCTCCTCTGAAACGAAGTTTTAGTTCCGACATCACGCCCACAGGCGGGCATGAGTCTCCTCTGAAACTTCGTTTTCCTTTCCCGCGCGGCAAGCCGCCTTATCCGGCACAGGCCGGAATTCACGGCTGCCCGACCCTGATCAACAACGTCGAAACCCTGGCTCATATCCCGCACATCGTCGTACATGGCGCCGCATGGTTCCGAGCCCTCGGCAAAGCGCCGGGCACCGGCACCAAGCTGTATTCCCTGAGCGGTGACGTGCTGCACCCCGGCGTGTTCGAGCTGCCCATGGGCACGTCGTTGCGCGAGCTCATTTTTGTCCATGGCGGTGGCCTGCTGTCGGGCAAGCCGCTCAAGGCGGTATTCACCGGCGGCCCTTCGAGCACCCTGCTGACGCCCGCCGACCTCGACGTGGCGCTGGATTTCGATTCCCTGCGCGCGCGCGGCAGCAGCCTTGGCACGGGCGCGATGATCGTCATCTCGGAGGGCACGGGCATCGTCAAGCGGGTGGCCGAGTACGAACGCTTCTTCGCCCATTCCTCCTGCGGCCAATGCAATTCGTGCAAGGTGGGCACCGCCACCATGAGCCGGCTGCTGGACCGCATCGACACCGGGCGCGGCACGGCGGCCGACCTCGCATCGCTGGAAAACCTCTGCACCATGTTACCCGACAGCGGCCGCTGTCATCTCATCAACGGCGCCGTGAACCTGCTCGACAGCGCCTTCCACCACTTCCGCGACGAATTCAAGCAGTCACTGCGCTGACTGGTTTATCAACCCGGCCTGCGGGCTGATCACCCAACCGGAATTACCTGCAAGCCGGTGTGCTTTCCCTCTTTGCCTGACCGGCAAACACTGGCAAAATGCCGCCCTTGTTCACCGTGCAAGAGACCTTCATGAAAGCACCCATCCGCATCACCGTCACCGGAGCCGCCGGCCAGATCGGCTACGCCACCCTGTTCCGCATCGCCAACGGCGACATGCTGGGGCAGGAG
>DASTNS010000002.1:0-5482 GCA_035720625.1 Gallionella sp.
TGGCCGTTTTCCTTGGCGAATATGCCGATGACCGCCGCAACAGGCACCATGACATCGAATGGCACACCACCAAAACGCCCGCTGCAAGTGATCATCTCGTTGCCCATTTCCAGGTCGCGCACCGCGCCCGCACTGAGGTTCAGGACAATCTCACCGTCTTTGACGAAAGCCTGCGGCACCTCGGTGCGCTCGTCGACACGAACCGCCAGATAGGGGGTCAAACCGCTATCCACGCACCATTCGTAAATCGCACGAATCAGGTAGGGGCGCGTGGACAAATCGCTCATTACAACCTACCTCATTTCTAAGATCAAACAAGCCAACGCAGTTTCACCGATGAAATGGGGTTGAAATCACTTGCGCATCGCTCTTTCGGAGGGCGTCAGCGCATCGATGAAACCCTGGCGCGAAAATAACCGCTCGGCGTATTTCATCAGCGGCGCTGCATCCTTGCCCATCTGAATGCCATAGTGCTCGAGCCGCCACAGCAACGGCGCGATCGCCACATCCAGCATGGAGAATTCGTCGCCCAGCAGGAATTTTTGCTTGGTCAATATCTGTGCAAGCTGGGTCAGGTTATCGCGAATCACAGCGCGCGCCTTATCGGCGTTTTTTCCGCTCTGCTCTATGATGGCCACCTGGCTGTAGAGCTCCTGCTCGAAGCGGTGCAGGAACAAGCGGGCACGGCCGCGCATCACGGGATCCGGCGGCATCAGTTGGGGATGCGGGAAGCGTTCGTCAATATACTCATTGATGATGTTGGCTTCATACAGGATCAGGTCGCGCTCGACCAGGACCGGCACTTTGTTGTAGGGATTGATCAGCGCGATATCTTCGGCACGGCTCATCAGATCCACGTCGATAACTTCAAAGTCCATGCCCTTCTCGTACAGCACGATCCGGCAACGGTGGGAGTATGGGCACGTAGTGCCTGAATAAAGTCGCATCATAAGAACAGCCTGCCATCAAAAACCGCTAAACAAAAACCAAAAGGCGAGACCGCCGGTCCCGCCATAATGGCACTCAACGAAACAGCAGGGAAACTACCACAAGCGCCCCCCCGGATTCAACCGCTCAGTGGACATCCTTCCAGAACTCCTTCTTCAGCGCATACATCAGCAGGAACAGCAGGAACAGGAAGCCCAGCACGATCAGGCCGAGATTATAGCGCACCAGCTTGGCCGGTTCACCCATGAACACCAGATAGTTGGTCAGGTCGGCGATCGCGGCGTCGTATTCCGCGGGTTTGAGCGAGCCGGGTTTGTCCAGCACCAGCTTTTTGGTTTCATGCCCTTCCCGGCCTTCGACCTGCAGTTTCTGTTCGCCCTGCAGCTCGGCCAGCATATGCGGCATGCCGACGTTCGGGAAGATCAGGTTGTTCCAGCCGCTCGGGCGGCTGCTGTCCACATAGAAGCTGCGCAGGTAGGTGTAGAGCCAGTCCGGGCTGCGCGAGCGCGCGATGACGCTCAGATCGGGCGGGGCGACGCCGTAGACCTGTTTGGCGGCGTCCTTGTCCATGGATGCCTGCATGGTCGAGCCGAGCTTGACCCCCTCCGGCAGCAGCAGGTCCTTCTTGATCTGCTCCTCGCTCATGCCGATGTCTTTGAGGCGGTTGTAGCGCATGTAGGCGGCGCTGTGGCAGCTCAGGCAATAGGAGGTGAACAGCCTGGCGCCGCGCTGCATCGATACCTTGTCCTTCAGGTCGACCGGCGCGCGGTCCAGGTGGACCTCCGCCCCGCTGGCCATTGCCATGGCCGGCAGCGCCAGCGCCAGTATCACGATCCACAGCTTTCCGATTGCATGCATGATGATGAGCCTCTCTGGTCCGTTCTGTTCAACGGCCGTGTTATCTGAATGTCACCCGGTCCGGCACGGGTTTGGTCTTGTCGATGCGGGTATACCACGGCATCAGCAGGAAGAAGGCGAAGTACACCACGGACAGCCCGCGGGCGATCCAGGTGTACAGCGGCGTGGCAGGCAGCAGGCCGAGCCAGCCCAGGCCGATGAAGCTGATCACGAACAGCGCCAGGAAGGTCTTGTAGATCGGGCCGCGGTAGCGGATCGATTTGACCTTGCCGCGGTCCAGCCACGGCAGGAAGAAGAACGCCATGGTGGCCATGCCCATCGCCACCACGCCCGGGAACTGCGAGCCGAACAGCGGCGGGATGGCGCGCAGGATGGCGTAATACGGGGTGAAGTACCATACCGGCGCGATATGTTCGGGGGTCTTCATCGGGTTGGCCGGGATGAAGTTGTTGGCTTCCAGGAAGTAGCCGTTCATTTCCGGCGCGAAGAACACGATCGCGCAGAAGATGATCAGGAACACCACCGCGCCGACGCCGTCCTTCACCGTGTAATAGGGGTGGAACGGGATGCCGTCCAGCGGTTTGCCGTGGGCATCCTGGTGTTTCTTGATCTCGATACCGTCCGGGTTGTTGGAGCCGACTTCGTGCAGGGCGACGAGGTGGGCGACGACGATGCCCAGCAGCACCAGCGGGATGGCGATGACGTGCAGCGCGAAGAAGCGGTTCAGGGTGACGTCGGAGATCACGAAGTCGCCGCGGATTAACAGCGCCAGGTCCGGCCCGATGAACGGCACGGAGGAGAACAGGTTGACGATGACCTGCGCACCCCAGAACGACATCTGCCCCCACGGCAGCAGGTAGCCCATGAAGGCTTCGGCCATCAGCGACAGGTAGATGACCATGCCGATGATCCACAGCAGTTCGCGCGGTTTGCGGTACGAGCCGTACATCAGGCCGCGGAACATGTGCAGGTAGACCACGATGAAGAACATCGAGGCACCGGTGGAGTGAATGTAGCGCAGCAGCCAGCCCCATTGCACGTCGCGCATGATGTATTCGACGGCGGCGAAGGCGAACGCGGCGTCGGGCTTGTAGCTCATGGTCAGGAAGATGCCGCTGACGATCTGGATGACCAGCACCAGCAGCGCCAGCGAGCCGAAGAAGTACCAGAAGTTGAAGTTCTTCGGTGCGTAATATTCGGAGGCGTGCGACTTCCAGGTGGAGATCAGCGGGAAGCGGTCGTCGATCCAGCCGATCAGGTTGTTCACGTGTCGTTTCATCATGCCGCTCCCTTGCTGTCATCGCCGATCAGCAGCCGGCCGTCACTGAGGTATTTGTGCGGTGGGACGATCAGGTTGGTCGGGGCCGGCACGCCCTTGTAGACGCGCGCCGCCAGGTCGAAGCGCGAGCCGTGGCACGGGCAGAACCAGCCGCCCGGCCAGTCCGCGCCCAAATCGACCGGCGCCACTTCCGGACGGTAGGTCGGCGAGCAGCCCAGGTGGGTGCAGATGCCGAGTACCACGAAGTACTGGGGCTTGATGGAGCGGTACGGGTTGTTGCAGTAGGCGGGTTGCTGCGGGACGGTGGAGCCGGGGTCGGCCAGCTCGTTGTCGTGCTTCGCCAGCAAGTCGAGCATGGCCTGGGTGCGGTGCACGATCCATACCGGTTTGCCCTGCCATTCGACACTCATCATCATGCCGGGTTCGAGCTTGGAAAGATCCACCTCGACCGGCGCGCCCGCCGCCTTGGCGCGCTCGCTCGGCATCAGGCTCAGCACGAACGGCGCGCCCGCCCCCGCCGCCGCTACTCCCCCGGCCGCCGTGGTGGCCGCGATCAGCAGTTGCCGTTTGCTGCGGTCTACGTTCTCTGTCATAACCTTTCGTTCCTCCTGCGCAATACGCCGCTGCCTGGTCGGCGATTCCGGCGGAAACTGCAATTACCGCCAATTCGTTTTTGATATTTCAGGATAGATTGGGCACAACCTGCCGAGATAAACGAAGGGCCGTCGTCCAATGTAAACTTCATGCCAAAGGCTAATACTACCTAGCAAAATTACTTGCTGCAAGATACTTGTATATCAAATACACATTATCAGTGTTGAGCCTGTATGGCGGTGTTGCTATACTGACCAAAAGGCACATTCGTGCCAAGGCGATAATAACACGGCAATTCAGGAGGTTGGAATGCAGAACACGGAACAGGCACGTTTTAACATGATAGAACAGCAAATCCGCCCATGCGAAGTGCTGGAGGGCCGGATCCTGGAGTTGCTCAAGCATGTTCGCCGCGAACATTTCGTGCCGGCGGGAAAAAAGGGGCTGGCGTTTGCCGACATGGAAATCCCGCTGGGCTATGGAGCCGCCATGTGGCAACCCAAACTGGAAGCGCGCACTGTGCAGGAGCTGCATCTCACCCGCAATGACAAGGTACTGGAGGTGGGCACCGGCAGCGGTTATTTGACCGCACTGTTGTCCGCGCTGGCGGGGCATGTCACCTCGGTCGAGATCGTGCCGGAACTGAGCGACATGGCCAAACAAAATCTGGCTGCCTATCACCGCGACAACATCATCCTTGAGACAGGCGATGCGGCGCATGGCTGGGGCAACGGCACTTATGATGCCATCGTGCTAACCGGTTCGACGCCGGTATTGCCGGCAGCTTTCCAGAGCAGCCTGAACGTCGGCGGGCGGCTGTTTGCCATCGTCGGAGACGCGCCGGTAATGGAAGCGAAGCTGATCACCCGCGTCGCACCCGACACGTTCGAGACGGTCAATATCATGGAAACCTGCGTCGTGCCGTTGCAAAACGCCGAACAACCCAAGCGATTTGTGTTCTGAGCTTGGATTGGTATTGCGCAATGCGGCACTAAACTATAGTATTAGCAAAATCTAATATAATGGTTGCGCAAAAACTGATGAGCCTAAAAAACGCGGTTGGTGATGAATGTCATACTTTATTCAGGATATTGCATTGCTTTTGTAGGTACGAATTCATTCGCACGAATAAGAAGTTATGTGCGAATGAATTCGTACCTACATCCACTTCAACTACGGTTTCCAGGATGAAACTAAAACTGCTTCTCTTGGCAACCCTGCTCGGCGCAAGTAGCGGGGCACGGGCTGCCGACCTGCTGGAAACTTTCCGTGCCGCCCAGGCGAACGATCCGGTGTTTGCCGCCGCACGCGCCACACTGCAAGCCGGACAGGAAAAACTGCCGCAAGGCCGCTCGCTGTTGATGCCCAACATCAGCCTCAACGCAAACAGCACGTTTAACGATCAAAACATCCAGTACAAGGGGGCGTTTCCATTTCCGGGCGGCAATATCCGCTACAACAGCCACGGCTACGGCGTGAACCTCACGCAGCCGCTGTTCCGCCAGCAGAACTGGCTGACTTATAGCGAGGCCGAGTTGCAGGTCGCGCAAAGCGAGGCGCAATTCAGGATCGCCGAGCAGGACCTGATGTTGCGCGTCGCGCAGGCCTACTTCGACGTGCTGATCGCGCAGGACAGCGTGCAGCTTGCCGAGGCGCAGAAGACGGCCATTGCCGAGCAACTGGAACAGGCCAAGCGCAACTTCGAGGTGGGCAGTGCCACCATCACCGACACCCACGAAGCTCAAGCACGTTACGACCTGACCAGCGCGCAGGAGATCGCCGCGCAAAACAACCTGGAAATCA
>DASTNS010000003.1:0-49320 GCA_035720625.1 Gallionella sp.
GTGGTCGAATTCCAGATTGTTGAGGATGGCGGTGCGCGGGCGGTAATGCACGAACTTGGAGCGCTTGTCGAAGAAGGCGGTGTCGTATTCGTCCGCTTCAATCACAAAAAAGAGCGACTCGGTGAGGCGCGCGGATATGCCGAAGTTCTGCGGCACGCCCCCGACCAGAAAGCCGGGATTCAATCCCGCATATTCCAGTATCCAAGCCAGCATCGAGCTGGTGGTAGTCTTGCCGTGCGTACCTGCCACCGCCAGCACCCACTTGTCGCGCAGCAGCGTATCCGCCAGCCATTGCGGGCCGGAGGTGTAAGGCAGGCCGCGGTTGAGGATCTCCTCCATCAGCGGGTTGCCGCGCGATACGACGTTGCCGATGACGAACACATCCGGCTGGAGTTCGATTTGTTCCGGCCCGAAGCCCTCGATCAGTTCGATGCCCTGTGCTTCGAGCTGGGTGCTCATCGGCGGATAAACGTTGGCATCGCAACCGGTGACGCGATAACCCGCCTGCTTGGCCAGCACCGCAATACCGCCCATGAAAGTGCCGCAGATGCCGAGGATGTGAATGTGTTTTGGTTTGTCCATCGTCAATTCACCACGAAATTCCGGTTTCGTCATTCCCGCGGTGCGTGGTTGTTGCCGCCTTGGCGGCTTTACAACCACGGCCTACCCCTCGCGGGTGAAGGCGGGAATCCAGCTTAATTAAATCACTGGATGCCCGATCAGGTCGGGCATGACGGAGTTTAAGCCCGAAAAATAAAATACACCGCCCCCATCAGGCACAGCGCCGCATACAGGTAATCCAGCTTCAGCGGCTGGTTCATGTACAGCACCGCGAACGGCACGAACACCGACAGCGTGATGACCTCCTGCAGGATCTTCAACTGCCCCAGATCCAGCGCGGTATAGCCGATGCGGTTCGCCGGCACCTGCAGCAGATATTCGAACAGCGCGATGCCCCAGCTGACCAGCGCCGCGATATACCACGGCGAAGTCGCCAAGTTCTTCAGGTGCCCGTACCAAGCGAAGGTCATGAACAGGTTGGACACGGCGAGCATCAGTGCCGTGACCAGCAGCGGATGCGAGATCAGGTTCATCGCCCGTATCTCCGGTGCGGGGTTAATTCACGCCCAGCAATTCCACATCGAACACCAGCGCCGTATTCGGCGGGATCGCATCGCCCGCACCGATCGGTCCATAACCCAGGTACGCGGGGATGACTAGCGTGCGCTGCCCGCCGACCTTCATGCCTTGTATGCCTTGGTCCCAGCCCTTGATGACGCGCCCCCCGCCGAGCGGAAAATCGAACGGCTGGTTGCGGTCGCGCGAGCTGTCGAACTTCCTGCCCTTGTGGTTGAGAGCTGCTTCGTCATACAGCCAGCCGGTGTAATGCACCGATACGTTGTGTCCTGCGGTAGCCTCCGTGCCTTCACCCAGCTTGGTGTCGGTCTTGATCAACTCTTCCACGATGCCTGCTTTCTTTTGTGTCGCGGCCTGTTCGGAGCAAGCGGTGATCGAAAGACTGCCGGCAGTCAGCAGCAATGCCAATGGTAAAAACAAAGTGCGCTTCATCATATTCGCGTTACTCCAAAATCACATTAAGTCGTTGCAGGATATGCGGTGCGGGCTGGCTTACCGTACGGCCAGCAACTCCACATCGAACACCAGCGTCGCGTTCGGCGGGATCACACCACCCGCGCCGCGTGTGCCGTAGCCGAGATGCGCGGGAATGACCAGTGTGCGCTGCCCGCCGACCTTCATGCCTGCCACGCCCTGATCCCAGCCCTTGATCACATGTCCCGCGCCGAGCGGGAATTCGAAAGGCATGCCGCGATCGCGCGAGCTGTCGAACTTGTTGCCCTTGTGATCGGCAGCGGCTTCATCATACAGCCAGCCGGTGTAATGCACGGACACCTCGTGTCCCGCGTTAGCTTGGGCGCCTTCGCCCAGTTTGATGTCGGTTTTGATCAGCTCAGTCATGGTGCGTTTTTCCTTCTGTGTTGCGGCCTGTTCGGAGCAAGCCGTGGTTGAGAAAATGCCGGTAGTCAGCAGCAAGGCCAGCGGTAAGAAAGTGATACGTTTCATTCGATTCCTCTTGTTCTTTTGTAGAGTGGGCAATTTTGCTCCCTACGAGACTAAAACACTGTCCAGATTAATTACAGTTTCCGTAGGGCTTCCTAAATCTTTAAATTTACTTAACGTAATTTTTTGTGGCTTCTCAAATTTCAACTTGGGATTAATAACAGTAAATATTTTGACTTCCGAGCTCGACTCTTTGAAGCAATTATCGAAGTGCACCCAAACCAATATATCCGACTCAATATCTTTGTCACCAAAAAATTGAAAGGCGCTGTTCCCCGTTGCTTTTACCTCTATTTTTAACTTCTGCATATTATTTGAAGTCGCCACCACGTCGCCATTTTCCTCAGATAGCTGAAAATTGTGCAAGTTAAGCTCGTTCAATAGCAATCCTTGATTGCCAAGAATCACTACCAACGATTCACTCAATGCTGATGGGATTTTGGGAAACTGGACGAGATGTGCAACCTCAGATTGTTTTCGAAGCTCATGGTGATACTGGAACACGGCTCGGAGAAGTTTAACCAATTCAGCAATCTGAGTTCGACCAAGAGACTGTTTTGCCATTATCGGTACACTGACTTTAGTAACCCAGCACCGGCGCCAGCCAGCGCTCCGCCTCTTCCAGGCTCCAGCCCTTGCGCTTGGCGTAGTCTGCCACCTGATCCCTGTCCACTTTACCGGTGGCGAAATACTGCGCCTGCGGGTGCGAGAAGTGGAAGCCGCTCACCGCGGCGGTCGGCAGCATCGCGTAGCTGTCGGTCAGCGTGATGTCGGCGTTGAGCGGCGCTTGCAGCAGTTCGAACAACGGCCCCTTCTCGGTGTGGTCCGGGCAGGCGGGGTAGCCGGGGGCGGGGCGGATGCCACGGTAGCTTTCGGCGATCAGTGCGTCGTTGTCCAGACCTTCGTCCGCCGCATAGCCCCAGAATTCGCGGCGTACGCGCGTGTGCAGCAGTTCGGCGAAGGCCTCGGCGAGGCGGTCCGCCAGCGACTTGAGCAGGATGGCGCTGTAGTCGTCGTGGTGCTTCTCGAACTCGGCGACGCGCGCGTCGATGCCGAGGCCCGCAGTCACCGCGAACGCGCCGATATAGTCCTTGATCTTGGTTTTCTTCGGCGCGATGAAGTCGGCGAGGCAGTAGTTCGGAATGTCGTCCGGTTTCTTCGTTTGCTGGCGCAGGTTATGCCAGGTCATTGCCACTTTTTTGCGCGTCTCGTCGGTGTAGATCTCGATGTCGTCGCTATTGACGCTGTTCGCCGGAAACAGGCCAAACACGGCATTGGCGGTGAGCCACTGCTCGGCGATGATGCGCTTGAGCATCGCCTGCGCATCTGTGAACAGGTTGCGTGCGGTCTCGCCCACCGCTTCGTCCTGCAATATCTTCGGGTAGCGCCCGGACAGTTCCCAGGCATGGAAGAACGGCGTCCAGTCGATGTATTCGGCGATCTTGTCCAGCGGGTAGTTCTCTAATTTGTGCACGCCCGCCAGCCACGGCCTGGGCGGCGTGTACTTCTTCCAGTCGGTCTTCAGCCCGTGCGCGCGCGCCTCTTTCAGCGAGACATACGTGGCCTTCACTTTTCTGCCTTCGTGCTGCTCTCGTGCCGCAGCATAGTCCGTCTTGATACCCGCGATATATTCGTCGCGCAGCGTGTCGGAGAGCAGGTTGCTGCATACGCCTACCGCGCGCGAGGCATCGGTGGCGTACACCGTCGCTCCACTCGGATAGTTCGGCTCGATCTTTACGGCGGTATGCACGCGCGACGTCGTTGCGCCGCCGATCAGCAGCGGTATCCTGAAACCCTGTCGCTCCATCTCTTTCGCGACATGCGCCATTTCCTCCAGCGACGGCGTGATCAGTCCGGACAGCCCGATGATGTCGGCGTGGTGCTCGCGCGCGGCGTCGAGGATCTGCTGGCACGGCACCATCACGCCCATGCTCACCACCTCGAAGTTGTTGCACTGCAACACCACGGTGACGATATTCTTGCCGATGTCGTGCACGTCGCCCTTGACTGTGGCCATGACGATCTTGCCCTTGGCGCTGGTGTTGCCGGTGCGCAGTTTTTCCGCTTCGATAAAGGGCACCAGATGCGCTACCGCCTGCTTCATCACGCGCGCCGATTTCACCACTTGCGGCAGGAACATCTTGCCCGCGCCAAACAGGTCGCCGACCACGTTCATGCCGGTCATCAGTGGGCCTTCGATCACCTCTACCGGGAACTTCGCCTGCTGGCGTGCTTCCTCGGTGTCCTCGACAATGAAGGTGGTGATGCCGCGCACCAGCGCATGGGTGATGCGTTCCTGTACTGTGCCTTTGCGCCATTCCAAATCTTCCACCTGCGCGCGACCTCCGCCCTTGACGGTCTCGGCCAGTTGCACCAGTTTCTCGCCGGCGTCGGGATGGCGGTTCAGCACCACATCCTCCACCGCATCGCGCAGGTCTTTGGGAATTTCCTCGTACACGCCGAGCTGGCCGGCGTTGACGATGCCCATGGTCAGCCCCGCCTTTATGGCGTGGTACAGGAACACGGTGTGGATTGCCTCGCGTACCGGCTCGTTGCCGCGGAACGAGAACGACACATTGGACACGCCACCGCTCACCTTGGCGTACGGCAGGTGCTGCCTGATCCAGCGCGTGGCCTCAATGAAATCTACCGCGTAGTTGTTGTGTTCCTCAATGCCGGTAGCGATCGCGAAAATGTTCGGGTCGAAGATGATGTCTTCCGGCGGGAAGCCGACCTTGTTCACGAGGATGTCGTAGCTGCGCTTGCAGATTTCGGTTTTGCGCTGGTAAGTGTCGGCCTGCCCCTGTTCGTCGAATGCCATCACCACTGCTGCTGCGCCGTAGCGGCGTACCAATGTGGCGTGCTTGACGAACAGCTCCTCGCCTTCCTTCAGCGAGATCGAGTTGACGATGGGCTTGCCCTGCACGCACTTCAGCCCGGCCTCGATGATGCTCCACTTGGAGGAATCGATCATCAGCGGCACCCTGGAAATATCCGGCTCCGAGGCGATCAGGTTGAGGAACTTCGCCATCGCGGCCTCACCGTCCAGCATCGCCTCGTCCATGTTGATGTCGATCACTTGTGCACCGGTTTCCACCTGCTGCTTGGCGACTTCCAGCGCCTCATCGTACTGGCCTTCGAGGATCAGGCGCTTGAACCTGGCCGAGCCGGTGATGTTGGCGCGCTCGCCGACGTTGACGAACAACGAATCGTCGCCGACGTTGAACGGCTCCAGCCCGGACAGGCGCAGCTTCTTTTCGATGTCTGGAATGCGGCGCGGCGGTACGTCTTTGAGCGCCTCGGCGATTGCCTTGATGTGTGCTGGCGAGGTGCCGCAGCAGCCGCCCGCGATGTTGAGGAAGCCGCTGGTGGCGAACTCTTTCACCAGCCGTGCGGTTTTTTCCGGCAGCTCATCGTAGCCAGTCTCCGATAATGGATTGGGCAGCCCGGCATTGGGGTGCGCGCTGACATAACAGCTTGCGACGCGCGACATTTCCTCGACATAAGGCCGCATCAGTTCCGCGCCCAGCGCGCAGTTCAGGCCGATGGATAGCGGCTTGGCGTGGCTCAGCGAATTCCAGAACGCTTCGGTGGTTTGGCCAGACAGTGTGCGTCCGGAGGCATCGGTGATCGTTCCCGAAATCATGATTGGAACGCGCACCTTGTGTTGCTCGAAATGCCGCTCGATGGCGAATAATGCGGCCTTGGCATTGAGCGTGTCGAAGATGGTCTCGACCATCAGCAAGTCCGCACCGCCGTCGAGCAGACCGCGCGTCGCCTCGGCGTAGCTTTCCACCAGTTCGTCGAAGGTGACATTGCGCGCGCCGGGATCATTCACGTCCGGCGAGATCGATGCCGTGCGCCCGGTCGGGCCGAGCACGCCCGCGACGAAGCGCGGCTTGTCCCTTGTTCCGAATTCGTCGCACAGCCCGCGCGCCAGCTTCGCCCCGGCGACGTTCAGCTCGTACACCAGATGCTGCATCTCGTAATCCGCCATTGAGACGGAGTTGGAGTTGAAGGTGCAGGTTTCGAGGATGTCCGCGCCCGCTTCCAGGTATTGGCGGTGGATGCCGCCGATGACATGCGGCTGGGTCAGTAGCAGCAGGTCGTTGCAGCCTTTCACGTCAACCGGATGGTCGGCAAAGATACGGCGTGTACCACTGTATTCGCCATACAACAATGTGCCGCGATAGTGTTCCTCGGTCAGCTTGTGGCGCTGGATCATCGTGCCCATCGCGCCGTCGAGGATCAGGATGCGTTGTTGCAGGAGCTGCTCAATCGGGTGGGTGTTGCCAGTCATGGTGTGTGGCCTGAAAAATAAGCGCGAATTTTATCATGCCGGGTTGCCGATGCAGCACGGTTGGCATGGGGCTTGATAATTTGAGGGGGAGTGCTAGCATGCTGTGCACAATATGCGCGTACCGCTATTGTGTCTCCGGGTTTATGGTCATTTCTCATCACATTGAAGGAGAAAATCATGCGCAACCTGTCTATGCTGGTATTCATTCTTGCAAGTCTCGCTGCATCGCTGGCGTTGGCCGCCGGGGCAAAGATCGACATCACTTCCCCTGCGGACGGCTCCAGGCTCGATGCCAAGGCGCAAAGCAAATTTGCCTATGAAATCACTCTGGGGGGCGATGCCGATCATGCCCATCTCTACGTGGACGGCAAGCAAGTGGCCTTGCTGCGCCAAACGAAGGGTAGCCTCACACTTGATCCCATGGCGCGGGGCATGCATGAAGTTTGCGCCAGAATGGTCAACAAGAATCACACGCCTATCGGTGTGGAGCGCTGCATCAAGGTCACAGCAGAATAGCGATGGACGGGCAAAACCTTGCCTACGCCGCCACCCAGATCGTCCATAATTTCGGGGCGGTGGCGGTGGTGGGCGGCGCGGCCTGCGCACTTGCGTGGCGCGAAGCGGCGGCGCAACGCCGGCTTGCCTGGATAGTGCTCATCGGTTGGGCAACCCAGGCTGCAAGCGGGGCGACTTTCGGCGCGATCAGTTTTTACCATTACGGAAAGTTCCCCGATATTCACGGTATCGCCGTAGCCGCACTCGGTGTGAAAATGGCATGCGCGGCGCTCGGCTTTACTTTAGCGGCATGGCAATTGTTCGCGCATTCTTCGGCGGCGCCCGGCCGGCGTGCCTGGTTGACCTTGTGCGGTCTGGGCGCCTTGGCGCTGAGTTCTGCTGCTGTGCTGCGCTGGTTTTCCTGACAATGTGTTAAAAAGCTACCGCGCCCGGCATAACTGTATTGCCCAGGGACTCTAAATGTTCATTTGCAGGAGGCGGTAGACTCCGTTTTTTCATCCTCTCTCGCGACACTTTCAATACACCGCAAAATGTTGCGCCGATACTGCATCACTTCGGCGATAGGCACGATTGCGATGGTATTATCGCCCTTCCGGATCAGCGCTGGCTGACATGATTCTGCCACGAGTGTTTTGAATGCCGGCATTACCCCACGATTAAGCGATGAGTTTCTATTGCACCCCGCTGTTCTATCAACCCGATGCTTCGCGCTATTATGCCGCACTGGCTGATTTGCCATGGGCGGTATGGCTGGATAGCGGCGGGATGGCGCGCTATGACATCCTGGCCGCTGCGCCGCATCGCACGCTGACGCTGGATGAAGGTACGACGCAGGGCGATCCGTTTGCCTTGCTGCGCAGCGCATTGGGTGAACGGGTCGCGCCCGTCGAAGGTGTGCCGTTTGCCGGCGGTGCATTGGGCTATTGGGGCTACGATCTGGCGCGCCGCATGATGGTCTTGCCGGATATCGCGCAGTCCGCCGGGCAGTTGCCGGATATGGCGGTGGGTATCTACGATTGGGCGGTCGTGCTGGATCACCGGCAGCATACTGCTCGCCTCGTGTCGCATCGGCGCTTCGCCGAAACGGCGGAGTTGCTGTCGCAAATATTGCTCCGCTTGCAAAGCCAACCGCCGCTTCCTGCCGATACTTTCCGCGTACATGGACAGATTACCTCCAACTTCACGCTTGCCAGCTATGCGGCCGCATTTGCATCGGTACAGGATTATTTGCAGGCCGGCGATTGTTACCAGGTCAATCTCGCGCAACGCTTCAGCGCGAAGGCCGACGGTGATGCGTTCGGCGCCTATCTTGCGTTGCGCAGTTTAAGCCCCGCGCCCTACGCGGCCTTCCTGAATTTGCCGTATGCCCGGATTCTGTGCGCCTCGCCGGAATGTTTCGTCAGCGTGCAAGACGGCAGGGTCAAGACCAAACCGATCAAGGGCACGCGCCCGCGCAGCAGCGACGCACAGCAGGACCGCCTGCTTGCCGAGGAATTGCGCAGCCATCCCAAGGATCGCGCGGAAAACCTGATGATCGTGGATTTGCTGCGCAACGATCTGGGCAAGAGCTGCATACCCGGTTCGGTGCATGTGCCGGAATTGTTCAAGGTGGAAAGTTTTGCCAATGTGCATCATCTGGTCAGCACGGTGGAAGGCCGGCTCGCGACAGGGCGCGACGCGCTGGATGTGCTGCGCGATTGCTTTCCGGGCGGCTCCGTTACCGGTGCGCCCAAGCTGCGTGCCATGCAAATCATCGAACAATTGGAGCCGGATAGGCGCGGGGTGTATTGCGGAGCCATCGGTTATGCCGGTTTCGACGGTAACATGGACAGCAATCTCGCCATTCGCACACTGGTGCATAACAACGATAAAATCCATTGTTGGGCGGGCGGCGGTATTGTGGCGGATTCGGAATTGGCGGCGGAGTACCAGGAGACGCTGCACAAGGCATCCGCCATGCTTGAGTTGCTGCAGCACTATGGAGGGCATTATGAGGATAACGCTGGGAAGCGCCTAAGAATGGAGTCTGGAAAATGATTTCGCAAGATAGCAAAAAAGGTTTACGCAACCCCTGGTTCCTGGGGATGATGGGACTGATAGCCGTAGTGCTGGGTGTGAACGGCACATTCATCTGGTTCGCCGCGCACAATCGTTCTACATTGGTAAATAGAGATTACAACACAAAGGATCGTAAAACTAATGCTGCTGTGGTAAGTGATCTGCAAGAACAAAAAGCACTTGCCTGGAAAACCACCATCAAACAGCCCAAGCATATCGTGATGAACTCGCCGATGGCGTATGAAATCGGCGTGGCGGATCGCGCGGGCGAGCCGGTCAACGGGACAATGGAAGTGGAAGCCTACCGCGCGTCCGATGCCGGCAAGGACTTCACGACGGTATTCAGGGAAACGTCGCCGGGCAACTATCAGGGCTATGTCAACTTTCTGCTTAAGGGATATTGGGAATTGCGCATCCGCATCAAACGCGGCGAGGAAATATTTGAGGTCAATACCGACAGGTTCCCGGTCGCGACTGCGCCGTGACGGGAGGCTGGCGTAGGGCTTGCCTTGCCTGGTTTCGATATCACCAAAACCCGGGCAAACGATCAAATGTGGCGGGTGCGAATTCAAGGAGCTCGACTTCCCCCGGCCTGCCCGGCTTGGGGATGGAACAGGCTCGGGCATATTTTGCCGATTACCCGAAAAACTCCCGCTGTTATAATGCGCCGCATGAATAAGCACATTTCTGCCGCGCCGCGCGCGCTTGATCTTGCCCGCGAAGTTCTGGGCATCGAAGCCGCCGCCGTCCAAGCCCTCGTTACACGCCTCGATAATGATTTCCTGCGTGCACTGGATGTTATTTTGCACTGCGAGGGACGTGTCATTGTCAGCGGTATGGGCAAGTCGGGGCATATCGCGCGCAAGATCGCCGCGACCATGTCCAGCACCGGCACTCCTGCCTATTTCGTGCATCCCGGTGAGGCCAGCCACGGTGATCTCGGCATGATCACCAGCAAGGATGTCATCATCGCGTTGTCTTATTCCGGCGAGAGCCAGGAACTGATGACCATCGTGCCGGTCATCAAGCGGCAGGGTGCCAGACTTATCAGCATGACCGGCAATCCCGCCTCCAGCCTGGCGCAGGCGGCAGACGTGCATCTCAACGCAGCGGTAGACAAGGAGGCTTGCCCGATGGGTCTGGCTCCCACCGCCAGCACCACGGCGGCATTGGCGCTGGGCGACGCGCTGGCGGTGGCATTGCTGGATGCCAAGGGCTTTGGCGTGGAAGATTTTGCCCGCTCGCACCCGGGCGGCAATCTGGGACGGCGTTTGCTTACCCATGTGCGCGATATCATGCGCAGCGGCGAACACCTGCCGATGGTGCGCGAAGATGCGATGCTGAGCGATGCGATTCTGGAAATCTCGAAAAAGGGCGTGGGCATGACCGCCATCGTGGATGTCAAGCAGCATGTGCTGGGTATTTATACCGACGGCGATTTGCGCCGCACGCTGGAGAAGAAGCTGGATTTCAACGCTACGCCGGTACGCAACGTGATGTCCGTCAACCCGCACTGCATCGGCCCGGATGCACTGGCTGCCGAAGCGGTGCAGATGATGGAGCAATACAATATCAGTCAGATGCTGGTAGTGGACGAGCAGCATAAATTGGCCGGTGCGCTCAACATGCATGACCTGTTGCATGCCAAAGTCATTTAGGGGAGGAGAAATGCTGCTGAGCCGTGCCAAATTGATCCGCCTGATGGCCTTTGATGTGGATGGCGTAATGACCGACGGCGGACTGTTCCTGTCCGATTCCGGCGAAGAATTCAAACGCTTCAATTCACTGGATGGGCACGGCCTGAAAATGCTGCGCGCCAGCGGGGTGGAGGTTGCCATCATCACCGGGCGCACCTCGCGCTGTGTCGCGGCACGCGCGCAGAACCTTGGTATCGTGCATGTCTTTCAGGGCGTGGAAAACAAACTCGAAACGATGGTCGATTTGCTCAACAGGCTCAAATTGTCACGTGATGCCGCCGCCTATATGGGCGACGATGTGGTTGACCTGACGGTGATGCGCCATGTCGGGCTATCGATCAGCGTACCGGAATCACCGCGGCTGGTGCGCGAACATTCCGACTATGTGACGCAATGCCGCGGCGGGCATGGTGCGGTGCGCGAAGCTTGCGAGTTGATCATGTCGGCGCAAGGTACGCTGGATGCGCAACTGGCCCAATACCTGAAATGACCTTTGCCTCCCGCGCCCGTTACTGGCTGCCGCTGTTGCCATTGCTTGGCTTGCTGGGGGTTACCTATTGGCTGAACCAGCAGGTGCAGCCGGAGCCGGCCAAGCCGGATGGCAGCAAACGCCACGACCCCGATGCCATTATGGAAAATTTCTCCGCAATCAAGCTGAACGAACAAGGGGTGCCGCATTTCATCATGGCCGCGAAAAAAATGCAGCATTACCCGGATGACGACAGCACTACGCTGGAAGTGCCGCGCCTTACTACACTGTCCGCCGGACATTCGGCGATACACATCATCGCCAGGCAAGGCATCGTTTCCAGCAAGGGTGACGAGGTGTTCCTGCATCACGATGTCGAAGTGCTGCGCGAGGCAAGCGCGCAGCAAGAGGAATTCACGCTGCACACCGAATATCTGCACATCATCCCGGATCGGGATTGGGCGGATACCGACCGTGCCGTCACTATTGTGGACGCACACAATACCGTGTACGCGACGGGTCTGGAAATGGACAACAAGGCACGTACCCTGAAACTACTTTCACAAGTCAGAAGCGAACATGTGCCAGGCAAATAAAAAAACAGGAAATGGAGCGGCACTGCACGCCTCAGTGGTAAGTGGAAAATCCACTTACCACTCACCACTCATCGCTCTGCGCCCTCTACTGCTGGCCATTATCTTTTTTTATACCCCGGCCTGCTTCGCCGAACGAGCCGACCGCGACAAACCGGTGCATCTGGAGGCTGATCAGGTGCTGATAGACGATGCGCAGCAGGTCAGCACCTTCATCGGCAACGTGAAATTGACCCAGGGCACGATGCTGATACGTGGCGACAAGATCGTTGTGGTGCAGGACAAGGAAGGCTTCAAGCACGGTACGGCCTACGGGAATACTGCCAGCTTCCGGCAAAAGCGCGAGGGACTGGATGAATATGTGGAAGGATATGGTGAGCGCATCGAATATGACACGCGCGCCGAAACGGTGGACTTCTATGTGCAGGCGCGCCTCAAGCGCGATATGGATGAAGTGCGCGGCGAGCATATCACTTACAGCGCCAAGACCGAAATTTTCCAGGTGAACAGCAGCGGAGCGAGCCCTGGAAAGGAGTCGCCGAAACGGGTGCGCGCGATACTGCAGCCCAAGTCAAAGCAAGGTGCGGCATCGCCTGCCGCGCCGGATACGCTGCCGATCAAACCCAGCGAAACCTTGCCGCCCGTGGATTGAGCAAGACCTACAGAATGACACCGACCATGATGACGCGTCTTGCGAGCGCAGCTTCCGATAAAGCCGGGCAATCCACTGTCCGGCAGGTTTTATGAAACATTTTCCGGATTTGTATGATGAGTGAATTGCGTGCGGTTGGCCTCAAGAAAAAATATGGTTCGCGTACCGTGGTGCATGATGTTTCGCTGTCGCTGAAAAGCGGCGAGGTGGTCGGCCTGCTCGGTCCGAACGGCGCAGGCAAAACGACTTCGTTCTACATGATCGTGGGTCTGATCGCAGCCGATGGCGGAGAGATTTTTATTGATGAACAAAATATCACCCACTTGCCGATACACCGCCGCGCGCGCCTCGGGCTGGGCTATCTGCCGCAGGAAGCCTCGATCTTTCGCCGCCTGACCGTGGCGCAAAACATTCAGGCGGTACTGGAACTGCAAGGCCTTCCCGATGACGATCTGCAAAATCGGCTGGAAGAATTGCTGGAAGACCTGCACATCACGCATATCCGCGACAACCCCGCCATCAGCCTGTCCGGCGGCGAGCGGCGGCGCGTGGAAATCGCGCGCGCGCTGGCGACCGCCCCGCGTTTCATCCTGCTCGATGAGCCGTTCGCCGGCGTGGATCCCATCGCCGTGCTGGATATCCAGAAAATCATCCGCTTCCTCAGGGAACGCAATATCGGCGTGCTGATTACCGACCACAACGTGCGCGAAACGCTGGGTATCTGCGACCGCGCCTATATTATCAACGCCGGATCGGTGATGGCGGAAGGCAAGCCGGATGAAATCATTTATAATGAAGGCGTGAGGAAAGTTTATCTGGGCGAGCATTTCAGGCTTTGATAGGAAATGCACCCCGGAACAAACACCAGGCAATGAAACCCGCGCTACAACTTCGAATATCCCAGCAACTGACGCTTACCCCGCAGTTGCAGCAGGCAATTCGTTTGCTGCAACTCTCCACGCAGGACATTCATCAGGAAGTTGCCCGGATGCTAGACGAAAATCCCATGCTGGAACTGGCCGAAGAATCCATGCCGGCCGCTTTTCCCCAGGATGATTCATTCTTGGCGGTACGCGGCAGCGCGAGCGCAGCCAATGATGAGGCCGAACAAACCCATGCTGATGACCGCGGCACAGACGATTTCGGCAACGAGCAGACAGACTGGAATACCATCGGCGGCACAGTGCACGGCACAGATGATGAAGATGAAACTTATCCTGAACAGGCTGCCGGGCAGGCCAGCCTGCGCGAGCATCTGCATAACCAGTTGACCACCAGTTCGCTGGATGGCAAAGACCGCAAGGTGGCCGGGTTGTTAATCGATGCGCTGGATGAGAACGGCTATCTGGCGCAAGACCTTGGTGAGCTGGCGGAGCTGTTACCTGCTGAGCTTGATATCACACTGGATGACCTTGAAACAGCGCTGGTGCAGTTGCAGCACCTCGACCAACCCGGCATCGGCGCGCGCAATCTGGGCGAGTGCCTCGCACTGCAGCTCAAGGCATTGCCGGAAGATACGCCACAGCGCGATCTGGCAATCCAGCTGGTGAGCAACCATTTGGATGCGCTCGCTGCACACGATTTTGCCAAGCTCAAAAAACTGCTGCGCTGTACGGACGATGAATTGCGCACCGCACAGCATCTGATCGTGGGTCTAAACCCAAAGCCTGGCGCGGAGTTTGACCGGAGCGTCGCCGATTACGTGGTGCCTGACGTAATCGTGGAAAAATATAAGGATAAATGGCGCGCGCGGCTCAATGCGGAAGCAATGCCCAAGCTGCGCGTGAACCAGATTTACGCCAACATCTTGCAACGTCGCGACGACAAAAGCTTCTCGCAACTTGCCACGCAATTGCAGGAAGCAAAATGGCTGATCAAGAATCTGCAGCAGCGTTTCGAAACCATCCTGCGGGTCGCGCAAGCGATCGTGGAGCGGCAGGGCAGTTTTTTCGAGCATGGCGAGATCGGCATGCGTCCGCTGGTGTTACGTGAAATCGCCGATGCGCTGGAGCTGCACGAATCGACGGTATCGCGCAGCACCACGCAAAAGTTCATGCTGACCCCACGCGGCATATACGAATTCAAGCATTTCTTTGGCAGCGGCCTGTCCACGGAAAGCGGCGGCATCTGTTCTTCCACCGCGATACGCGAGTTGATCAAGCAACTGGTCAGTGCGGAAGACACACGCAAACCGCTTACCGACAACCGCATGTCAGAAATCTTGGCACAGCAGGGCATCGTAGTTGCCCGGCGTACCATAGCAAAGTACCGGGAAGCATTGCATATACCCCCGGTTAATCTCCGTAAATCACTCTGAATATAAGGGAACACACCATGAACCTCCACCTGACCGGACGCCACCTGGAAATCACACCCGCCATCCGCGACTATGCGACCGGGAAAATCGGCAAGATCAAACGCCATTTCGACAATGTGATTGACGTGAACATCATCCTTTCCGTTGAAAAACTGAAGCAGAAGGCCGAAGCCACCATACACATCAGCGGCAAGGATGTATTCGTGGAATGCGAAGACGAGAACCTGTACGCGGCGATTGACGCGCTGGTGGACAAGCTGGATCGACAGGTGATGAAGCACAAGGAAAAACTGTCGGCGCGGCGCCATGATGATTCGGGCAAACATGTCGCAACGGAATAACTAACCACGGGCGGTATTATTGCCGCCCTTTTTGCACAACATTAAAATGAACCTGATCAGCAAAATCCTGCTGCCCGACAATATCCTGCTGGATGCCGAATCTACCAGTAAAAAGCGCGTATTCGAGCGGGTTGGCCTGCTGTTCGAGAACAATCAGCAGATTGCGCGCAGCCAGGTGTTCGATAGCCTGTTCGCCCGCGAGAAACTCGGCTCAACCGGTCTGGGGCAAGGCGTGGCAATCCCGCACGGCCGCATCGCCAAGCTGCGCGAGGCGACCGCAGCGTTCGTCAAAACCTCCCACCCGATCCCGTTCGATGCGCCGGACGGCCAGCCGGTGAACCTGATCTTCGTATTGCTGGTTCCGGAGCGCGCCACCGATCTGCACCTGCAAATCCTCGGCGAACTGGCGCAGATGTTCAGCGATGCGCAATTCCGCAATCGCCTGCTCGCCTGCGAAGATACCGCCAGCATCCATCAGTTGTTTTACGACTGGAACAGCGCGGCATGAGCCAGGTCAACATCCGGCAACTGTTCGAAGACAAACAGCAGCGGCTGCAACTCAGCCGCGTTGCCGGTACGGATGGCGCCGAGCGCATCATCGACAGCGACAGGGTCGATGCCTCCAACAGCGAACTCATCGGCCATCTCAACCTGACACACCCGAACTGGGTGCAGGTGCTCAGCGAAACCGAGCTCGATCACCTGCGCAGCCTGGACGCGGAAGAGCGTACCAGCGTGTTCCGGCAAATCGAACAAAGCGTCACGACCTGTCTGATCGTGGCCGGCGCCGCTGACATCCCGGCCGAACTGCTCGACTTTGCCAACCGATCGCATATTCCATTATTCCGCTCGCCCAAGCACAGCGTGCATCTGATATGGCTGATCCGCCACTACCTCGCCAAGGAGCTGGCCGAGTCCACCACGCTCCATGGCGTGTTTCTCGATGTGCTGGGGGTCGGCGTCCTGATCACCGGCGAGAGTGCGGTCGGCAAAAGCGAACTCGGCCTCGAGCTGATCACGCGCGGCAACGGGCTGGTTGCCGACGATATCGTCGAATTGCACCACATCGCGCCGGATACGCTGGAGGGGCGCTGCCCGGAGCTGCTGCGCGACTTTCTCGAGGTGCGCGGCCTAGGCGTGCTGAACATCCGCACCATGTTCGGCGAAACGGCGGTGCGGCGCAAGAAAAGCCTGAAGCTGATCGTGCATCTGCATCGCCCGCAGGGCGGCGATCTCTCGCAAATGGAGCGCCTGCCGCTCAACGCCACGCATCAGGAGATCCTCGGCGTGAACATCAGCACCGTGAACATCCCGGTGGTCGCGGGGCGCAACCTCGCGGTATTGGTGGAAGCCGCCGCGCGCAATTTTGTCCTGCAACAGCGCGGCATCGACAGCATGCAGGAATTCATCCTGCGGCATGACCAGCTGCTACTCGGCGACTAGCGGGAATCCGGATGCAGCTCTTTTTGATCAGCGGCCTGTCCGGCTCCGGCAAGAGCGTCGCACTCAAAACGCTGGAGGATACGGGCTTCTATTGCGTGGACAATCTGCCCGCCGAACTGCTCCCCAGCCTGGTCGAGCAACTCATGCCGGCCGGCTATCAGAACATCGCGGTAAGCGTGGACGTGCGCAATGCCCGCAGCGTGCAGATACTTCCTTCCTTGCTGCATGAACTCAAGCAAAAAGACCTGGCGGTGCACGTGCTGTTCCTGGATGCGCAGACCGAGACGCTGGTGAAGCGCTTCTCAGAAACGCGCCGCCTGCATCCGCTTAACGACGGCGTGCGTACCCTGCCCGAATGCGTCCGACAGGAGCGCGAACTGCTCGCCGAGATCAGCAGCATCGGCCATCACATCGACACCACCGAACTCAACGCCAATGCGTTGCGCGCCTGGATCAAGCAATTCATCAAGGTGGATCGCGCGCGCCTGACGCTGCTGTTCGAGTCGTTCGGCTATAAGCATGGCATACCGCTGGACGCGGACCTGGTATTCGATGCGCGCTGCCTGCCCAACCCGTACTACGACCCGGTGCTGCGCCCACTCACCGGGAACGATGCAGCGGTAGTCGAATTCCTGGAAAACATCCCTGCCGCACAGAACCTGTTCGGCGATATCCGCAATTTCGTGGAGCGCTGGCTGCCGTGTTTCGTCGCCGACAACCGCAGCTATCTCACCGTCGCCATCGGCTGCACCGGCGGGCAGCACCGCTCGGTGCATCTCGCCGAAAAACTCGCCCGGCATTTCGAGCAACAGCAACAAGTGCTGGTGCGCCACCGTGAACTCGCATGAGCCCATCCGCGCGGCCCTGCCGCATCTCAAGGCCGGCGACTGGCTGACGCTGCTGCTTGGCGGCCTGTGCGTGGTGCTGCTCGCGCTCAAGCTGTGGAGCGGCGGCCTCGCCGACAAAGCGATCATCCGCAGCGGCGGGAAAATCTTCCGCGAAGTGCCGCTGTCGCGCGACCAGCAGATCGAAGTGCCCGGCCCGCTCGGCACCAGCGTCATCACCATCGAGAAGCGCCGCGCGCGCATCAGCTCCGACCCCAGCCCGAGACAATACTGTGTGCGCCAGGGCTGGCTGCAACAATCCGGAGAGATCGCCCTCTGCCTGCCGAATCAGGTCAGCGTCGAGTTGACCGGCAGCACGAAAAAATATGACAGCCTCAATTATTAGACCGGGAAGTGGAAAGTGGGAAGTAGTGAGTGGGAAAATCCCATGCCCTGTTCTCCCCCTGACAAGGGGGAGTCAGAGGGGGTTTTGATTTGCCTCTCTACTCAAAACAAATGACGACCTCAACCATCAAACTTGATACCACCCCGGAAGACCACCACATCGCGCGCATGGCGGCGGTGGCGCTCGGCCTCACGATACTGGAGAACGCCATCCCCTCGCCGCTGCCCGGCGTGAAGCCGGGGCTGGCCAACATCGTCACGCTGATCGTGCTGGCGCGCTACGGCTGGCGCGCGGCGGCGTGGGTGTCGCTGCTGCGCGTGGTCGCGGGCAGCCTGCTGTTCGGCAGCTTCCTCGCTCCGGGGTTCTTTCTCAGCCTGTCCGGTGCGGTATGCAGCCTGCTCGTGCTGGCCTTCGCGCAACACCTGCCATCGCGTTGGTTCGGCCCGGTCAGCCACAGCATCTACGCCGCTTTCGCGCATATCGCCGGGCAGATGGGGGTGGTGTACGTCTGGCTGATCCCGCATGCCGGCATCGCCTATCTCATCCCGATCTTCGCCGCCGCCGCGCTGGTGTTCGGCACGGTCAACGGCCTCATCGCGGCGCGTTTCATGAATTCAAAGAAAGACTATTGATCCACGAAATACACGAAAGCCACGAAACTGGCAGCAGGCGATGCAAAAAATTTCGTGTTTTTCGTGTTTTTCGTGGACAATCGCTCATATGAAAACTATCACATTAGCTTTCACCGGTGCCTCCGGCCTGCCCTACGGCATGCGCCTGCTCGAATGCCTGCTCGCCAGCGGGCAGCGCGTGCATCTGGTGTATACCCAGGCCGCGCAGATCGTCGCCAAGCAGGAACTGGATTTCACACTGCCGAACCGCCCGCAGGATGCGGAGCAGCTGTTCGCGGAGCGTTTCGGCAAGTTCAGCGGCGAACTCAGGGTGTTTGGCATCCAGGACTGGTATGCGCCGATGGCCTCCGGCTCCAACCCCGGCAACGCGATGGTGGTCTGCCCCTGCACGATGGGCACGCTCGGCAAGATCGCGGGCGGCATCGGCGACGACCTGATCGCCCGCGCCGCCGACGTGATGCTCAAGGAAAGACGCACATTGATCTTAGTGCCGCGCGAGATGCCGTTCTCCGCGATCCATCTGGAGAACATGCTCAGGCTCTCGCACGCCGGTGCCGTCATCATGCCGCCCAACCCCGGCTTCTATCACCACCCGCAGAGGGTGCAGGACATCGTGGATTTCGTCGTGGCGCGGATATTGGATCATATGGGTGTGCCGCACACACTGATGGAACGGTGGGGAGATAAATAGAGTTTGCCGAGGGTAGCCAGTCAGCCAAGGCCGTTCATGGTTCGACAGGCTCACCAAGAACGGCCTAAATTCTCCAACACCTTCCGCACCGGCGTCGGTATCGCCGCCCGCAATGCCTCTTCCACATCCAGCCACACACTGCCAGGTTGCGCAGCGCGCAAGGGTTTGTGCGACAGTCGTATCTTCAGCGGCGTGATGTGCAGCCTGAAGTGAGTGAAGGTGTGGGTGAATGCCTCCAGCCTTTCTCCTTCACTCGCGGTCATTCCGCTACGCAAAAACCAGTCCTTGGCCGCCGCCTCATCGTCGAATTGCGGCGGGCACCACAGCCCGCCCCAGATGCCGCTGCCGGGGCGTTTCTCCAGCAGGATGTCGTTGTCGCGCATCAGCAGCAGGAAGACAGCGTGTCTTTCCGGCACGGCCTTGCGCGGGCGCGGCGTGGGAAGTTCATTGACGCGACCGGTATTGAACGCGATGCAGCCGGCCTGCACCGGGCACTCGCCGCATTCAGGCTTGCTGCGCGTGCAGACGGTCGCGCCCAGATCCATCAGCGCCTGGGTGTAGGTGGCGATGTCGTTATTTATCCCAGTCTGTTCATTTGCCGCCGACACGTCCCTTCCTCCTTTAAGGGGGAAGGCTAGGATGGGGGTGGAAGTTGGCATAATTTCTACCCCCTCCCCAACCCTCCCCCTGCATGGGGGAGGGAGCAAGTTCTCTGCATGCTGCCATAGCCTTTCTTCGATTTTCTTGTCCCCCGCCCATCCCGCGATGCCGCAATAGCGCGCCAGCACGCGCTTGACGTTGCCGTCGAGGATCGCGCGGCGTTCGTGGAAGGCCAGTGCACAGATTGCGGCGGCGGTGGAGCGGCCGATGCCGGGGAGTTCGAGGATGTCTTCGATCTTGCGCGGGAATTCACCGTTGAATCTTTCCACGATGAACTGCGCGGCCTTGTGCAGGTTGCGTCCTCTTGCGTAGTAGCCGAGGCCGCTCCAGTGCGTCAGCACTTGCTCCTCGCTCGCGGCCGCGAGTGAAGCGATGTTCGGGAACGATGCGACGAAGCGCCGGTAGTAGGGGATGACGGTGGCGACCTGCGTCTGTTGCAGCATGACCTCGGACAGCCACACATGGTAGGCATCCGCCTCCGACACGTTACTGGCGGAGCCAGCCGTTTGCGGGAGGAGGCGGGGGGACGGCACTCCCGCACCTGACGCTTGCGCGCACCGTGTCATGCCGTCCGCACCCTGCCACGGCAGGTCGTGGCGGCCATGTGTACGTTGCCAGCGAATCAGGCGGACAGCAAAATCACTCACTAACGGAACAAGCCCTTGAGGCCTTCCTTGAGCTGGTCCTGCAGCTTGGTCTTGACCTTCTCCTTGGCGGCTTCGCCGACCATCGCGCCGAAGTCCAGCGTGTATTTCAAATCGGTGAACGGGCCGCTGACGCGCACCGGCACGGTCAATCCGGCGAGATTATCCCTGCCGCCCTGGCCTTCCAGCGTTTTCACCAGCGTGGCTTTGGCGACATAGTTGATGCTGTCGCTGCCGATGTTGATGTCACCTGCTCCGGTAACGCGGATCAGCGGCGATTTCAGCGACAGGTCATCATTGTGCGCCACGCCGTTGTTCACCTTGAAGCTGGCCTTGAGTTCGCTGAAGTCGGTCTTCTCGTCCTTGTTGACAGATTGTGTTTGTGCACTCACGCCACCCTTGCCGAGCATGCCTTGTGCATCGCGCAATTTCTTGGCGATGTTGATACCCTTGATCGCACCGTCGGCAAGGTTCAGCGACATCGTGCCGTTGAGCGCCTTTTTCATCGCGCTGACGGTGTTGCCCTGCATCGTGAGGTTCATGCCGATATTGCCCTTGCCTTCCAGCGTGTCGAAATTCGCCGCGTCCTTGGTCAGCGCGGCGACATTGATGCCGCTCAGGGATTGATTGACAGAGATGCTCGGCGCGGCTTGGGCGTTCACGCTCAGGCTGCCCTTCATGCTGCCCTGATACAGGTTGGCGGACAGCGGCGCGACGTTCACCAGGCCGTTGCGCGCCTTGACGTCGAGGCGCACGTTGCTGGACTTGACGTTCGCCACCTTCAGCGAACCGATGCGCAGGCTGCCGTCCAGTTTGAGTTTGCGCAGGGCGGACAGGTCGAGCGGCTGTTCCGCTTCGCTGGATTTGGACGCAGCGGATTTCGGCTCATTGGGCGATTTCTTCGGCAGATACAGATCGGCATCGAACTGGTCCACGTCCACGTCGAAATGGATCGCCGGATCGGCAAAACCGTTCACGCCGACCCTGGCCTTGACCTGGCTTTGCAGCAGGCCGCCCGCAAGGTTCGCCTGCACGGTCTCCTTCGTGGCATCAATCTGCACGCTGCCCTTCATCTCGCTGCTGATGGATTTGTTCGGCAGCTTGTCGCCGCTGGCATTCACAGCCACGACCAGGTTGCCCAGATTGAATTGCTTTGCCTGGAAGTTGCCCGACAGCGGCGAGGAAAGCTTCACCTTGAATGCCTGCTCGGGTTGCTTCACATCCAGATCGAGCGTCAGCGTACCGCTCTTGAAGGATTGCGCATTGCCTTCCAGGCCGGGCAGCGACAATGCCGCAACGATGTTTCCTGCCGCGCCGTCCAGTTTGGCATTCAGCGTCAGCTTGTCGCCGGAGAATCTATCCTTGGTGAGGCTCAATGCGGGCGCATCGAGCTTTACATCGAAAGCATCCTTCGCTTTCGTCCCGCTCGCGCTCAGGGAGAATTTCTGCGCGCCGAATTCCTGCTTGAACAGGTTGGCATTCGCATCCCCGCCGGCTTGCAGCTTGAGGTTGCTGATGTCCAGAGCCGCGCCGCTGGCTTGCAGATCCAGACCTTCCAGTCGATATTGCTGCTTGTCCAGGTCGAAGGTCAGCGTAGTCTTCAGTTGTGTGTTGATGTCCAGCTTCGGCTGGTTCGCCTGCACCGCGGCAGACAGGCTGATCTTGCTCGGCACGCCGTTGGCGATACGCCCGGTGTGCAGGTTCAGGTCCTTGACGGCGTATTGCGCACCCGTGCCTTCGTCGCGGTAAGCGAGCGCGGTCTTTTCGATGGAGACCGCAGCGATGTCGAACCTGACCGGCTGCTTGCCGTCGGTTTTTTCCTCTTTGGCGCCGAGCAGGTCGTCGATGTTGGTCGTGCCGTCCTTGTGCCTGACCAGCGTGGCCTGCAGGCCGCTCACCGCCACTTCGTTTACCACCGCCTGCCCGGAGAACAGCGGCAGCAGCGCCAGCGAGACGCGCGCCGAATCGATCGCGGCGAACTGCTTGTCGCTGTTGAATTCCGAAAGCGCTACCTTGCCGACATTCGCGCCGATGCTGGGGAAGAACGATAGCGTGATCCTGCCGTCGAGGCGCAGGTCGCGCTGCTTGCTCTCCTTCACCGCCTTGATGATCCGGTCCTTGTAATCGTTCGGATCGAAGGTCGCCGCCACGTACACCGCGCCCGCCACGGCGACGCCGACTATCGCGCCCGTGCCCAACAAACCGTACTTGAGGATCTTGTTCATGTTCGCCCCTCCAATGAAAGGTTGGGATGAAAGACAGGAGGGATTATAGCGGAGAGATTGGCAGGTCGGTTCAGCCCGACAATGTTGCTGATCGGGACACACTACGTCGGGCTGAAGCCCGACCTACGTTTTAAATTACTTTGGAATAGCGCGCATGCTCGGTGCGCGTGCGCAGGTACTTGTCGAACACCATGCAGATGTTGCGGATCAGCATGCGTCCCTTGGGGGTCACCTCGATCCATTGCGGGGAGATCTCCAGCAGGCCCTCGCGCTGGTATTCGCGCAGCTCCTCCATCTCGGTGGCGAAGTACTGGTCGAAGTCGATCCGGTAAGTGGTGTTGAACGACTCCTTGGAAAGCTCGAAATGGCACATGAGCGCCTGGATGATGGCGCGGCGCACTAGGTCGTCGTCGTTCAGTTCCATGCCGCGCATGATGGGCAGCTCATCCTTGTCCAGCGCGTTGTAATAGTCCTTCAGCTCGCGGTAGTTCTGGCTGTAGGTCGGGCCGACCTTCCCGATGGCGCTCACGCCCAGGGCAATGAGGTCGCAATCGGAGTGGGTCGAGTAGCCCTGGAAATTGCGGTGCAGCCGCCCTTGGCGTTGCGCCACGGCAAGCTCGTCTTCCGGCTTGGCGAAGTGGTCCATGCCGATATACACATAGCCCGCGCTGGTCAGCTTGCTCACCGCGAGGCTGAGGATGTCCAGCTTGACCTGCGGTGCCGGCAAGTCCTCCTCGTGGATGCGCCGCTGCGGCATGAACACGGTCGGCATGTGCGCGTAGTTGTAGATCGACAGGCGATCCGGGTCAGCGGCGATCACCTTGTCCAGCGTCCTGCCGAAGCCTTCCAGCGTCTGCTTGGGCAGGCCGTAGATCAGGTCGATGCTGACCGACTTGAAGCCGTTGGCGCGCGCGGCATGGATGATGCGCAGCGTCTCTTCCTCGCTCTGGATGCGGTTCACCGCGTGCTGCACCTCTTCGTCGAAATCCTGCACGCCGATGCTGATGCGGTTGAAACCTTCCCTGCCGAGCAGCGCGATGGTCTCGTCGCTGACCTTGCGCGGGTCGATCTCGATGGAATACTCGCCGTCCTCCACCAGCTTGAAGTGCTGGCGTATCGCCGCCATCAACTGGCGGATCTCGTCGTCGCTCATGAAGGTCGGCGTGCCGCCGCCGAAATGCAATTGTTCGACGACCTGCCCCGGCCCGAGCAATTCCGCCTGCATCGCCATCTCCTTGATCAGGTAGCGCACATATTCGGCGGACTGGCTGCGGTCCTTGGTGATGATCTTGTTGCAGGCGCAGTAGAAACACAGCGTATTACAGAACGGGATATGGAAATACAGCGACAACGGATGTGCGCTGCCCTCGGCCGCGCGTTTTGCCACCCATTGCCGGTAGCTTGCGGCATTGAAATCTGCGGCGAAGCGGTCTGCGGTCGGATAGGAGGTGTAGCGCGGGCCGTTCTTGTCCAGCCTGCGTATCAGTTCCAGGTCCACCACCAGTTGATTGACTACCTTGTTCATAAACGTCCCCATAACAGACGCGTATTATGCCAGTTTGTTGCCCGTAAGTCGCCCGGAGCGGTTGACCTGTGTCAGAATCCGCATCATGTCTGCCGCACGGCCAGGAAGGAAACGTCCGGCGGGGAAGCCGCCAAAAGGGGCGCTGGCCGCCCTTCATGGGCAAGCGCAAGGCAGGTTCAAGGAGGCAAAATGCACCAGCAGTTCAACATATCACCCGAAGAAGGCAGGCGCGCCAAATGGCCGCACGAAATCTTCCTGATCAATCTGATCTTCAACCATATCTTCGTGTTCTGTGCGACCGTCGCGGTGGTCAGTACTTTTCCGCTGCTCACGGCGCTGGTGCCGGTTATTTCGTTTTCCATCATCGGCTACATTCTCATCAGGGCCAGGCAGGTGGCGGCCGGCGACGAGTCATGGTTCGTCAAGGCGCACTGGCAGATTGCCGCCGCGCGCAATCGCCTTTTCATGCTGCTGCTAACCGTCACCTACATTGTCTCCGGTGGCGGTTTATGGTTATCCAAAATGCTCGGTTGGGCCAAGATACCTACCATCGCCCTGATCGCGGGGGTGGGGCTGCTGCCGTTCATGGTGGTGTTGCTGGTGCTGATTGTGCTCGGCAACGAATCGGTGTTCATGGCGCGCGACGGCAAGCTACCGAAACGCTTTGCCGAACAAAACCCGGATGTGCAGGCACAACAATCCCGCCCCACTTAAGGGCGCCTCTAAAAATGGCCATGGAACGCAAACTATACTGGGGCGTCGGCATCCTCTCGGTTCTGATTCTCGCGGGCTCGTTTTTCATGCCGGGCAAACCAATCGAGAAAACCGGCTTGCCTTGGCACATCGAACACCCCACGGCAGACACGATACGCATCTTCGGTTTGACACTGGGGCAGACCACCACCAACGAGGCCGAGCAGCTCTTCCGAGAGGAGGCCAAATCCAGTCTGTTCAAATCACCGGACGGGAAACTGGTCGCCGAGATGTTCTTCGAGCAGGTCACCCTGGCCGGACTGAAATCCAAAATCGTCGTAAGCATCGCCGTTCCCGATGCGGAGCTGCAAGGCATGTACGAGCGCGGCTTGCGCATGAGCGGCACCGGCAGCGGCAAGAAAATCACGCTGGCGCCGGACGATGTAGCCCGGGTACGCGCACTGCCGATCAGCGGCCTAACCTATATGCCCTCGGTTCGTCTGGAAGAAGGGGTTATCAGCAAGCGTTTCGGCCAGCCGGCGCAACGCATCAAGGAAAAGAAAAGCGGGGCAATCCACTGGCTGTACCCGCAACACGGTCTGGACATCACCCTGGGCAACGAGGAGAAACCTGTATTGCAATATGTCTCGCCCAAAGACTTTGATAAACTGCTGCAGCCATTGCTCTCAAACGGGGAAGCACTCGGCTAGATTTGACAGCCAGTGTCTGACTCAACTTCTGCTTCCGACCGAGGCTGTGTGAAAACACGATTTCACCGCCCCCGCTAAACCGGACTTTCTTTGCCGAGCCAGTTTTTATTCAATCATCCCGATTTGCGCCGTTAAAACCCGAATTGAGCCTTCTGAGCGCTGTCTAGGTGGCGCATTGGCCGTTAAATAAAACGCACAACCACTCACGCGGCAATCACCCGCATCATTTTTAGCATCCCTGGAATACCCATGATATTCATGACGCGCCGCAGGTTGTATACAAGGACATGTAAACTCATTTCCGTGCCGACGTGTTCAAGTGTTTTCATCAAGAAGTGCGCGGAACCCATCCAGAATTTCAGCGTCCCGAAGACATGCTCGACGGTACAACGCCGTTGCTTCATCTTTCCTGGATTTTTATCCAGCCGACTCTGCATGGTATCCAACACATCCTCATGCTCCCAGCGCCTGACACGCCGCTCCTTGCCTGTAGTGCACTGTTCTTTTTGCTGACAATTTTGACAGGCCGTACTCCAGTAGAGATTGATCTTCATGTCATCTTCTATGGAGGAACGGCGATAGGGTAGTCGCTCTCCAGCAGGGCAACGGTATTCGCCATCCTGCGCGTTATAAGCAAAATCCAGCTTGCTGAATCGGCCTTGAGCTTTGCTATTGGATGTCATTGGCTTGGGCACATAAGTTTTTATGCCAGCCTGCTCGCATGTCAATATTTCCGGCCCCTTGTAATACCCCCTGTCTGCAATGACTTCCAATGCCTCGCCGCCGATTGCATCCCGTGATTTCAAGGCCATGTTCGAGAGCTGTGTTCTATCGTGTCCAACATTGGTCACGTCATGCGCAACAATCAAGTGGTTCGTTGTATCGACAGCCGTTTGTACGTTGTAACCAACCATGCCAATTCCCCGGCCACTGGTCACGCTCCAAACGCCTGCTTGATTGAATGCGATTCAGGTAACCGTAGTGTATATCTTCAGCAGCACCGATGGATGGTAGCCAGGCCGCCCCGTTGCCGCTGGTGAGGCACCAGCAAATCCAAGTTCTGTTAGATTCAGCTCATCAACAAATACATCAACAACCCTGACCGGGTTGTCTTCGCTGACATAGTCACCGAGGCACTCCGGTAGAAACGTAACTTGATTCCGCCCCTCGCCCCGAATGTATCGTTTCATCTGTTCACCTCAGCCAATGTTTGCACATCAGCATTAACGCACGATAGGATTTTTTCGTGCACAAGTCGAGGCGTTTTCACACAGCCTCGACCCATTGCAGCCCTTCGTTTCTCTCAAAAGCTGCCACTCAGAGCATCAATAAAGCCCGTAAGAAATATATACATAAGCGGCTTTCCGGTCTTTAAATATTGGCGCATAATTCGCCCGTCTCAAACAACCAACCACGACCATGAACCCAGGCTCGAGTAGTTTGCCTTGTTCGTCTGGATGCGCAACTAGACACTAAAATATGTCTTAGGCCGTCGCTGGGCATCAAGGCTTCTGCAATAACCAACGTCCAGCGAACAAGCCACCGTAAGGCTTTACCCTTATGTTTCTATGCTTTCTGGAATTATATTCAGGCACTGAACCGGCGCCTGGTGCCAGCCAATGTCTCTATGCGTAAGTAGGTCATAGCTGTGCAGGGAGCACAGAAATGAATGCAAAAAAGATAAACAACTTCGCCCGCCGTTTGGGACCTGGCCTTATCACCGGGGCCGCCGACGATGACCCCAGCGGCATTGCTACGTATTCCCAAGCCGGCTCCCAGTTTCGGTTCGGACTTGTCTGGACCCTGTTGCTGACGACCCCGCTCATGATAGGCATTCAGATGCTGTCGGCGCGAATCGGCTGGGTCACGCGGGAAGGCTTGGGTGCCAATATTGCAAAGATTTGCCCTCGCTGGCTTACGCTGAACCTTGTAGCACTGCTTGTTGCCGCAAATACCATCAATATCGCGGCGGACATTGGTGCAATGGGGGAGGCGGTTCGCCTCCTTGTTGGTGGCCATATCGCCCTGTACATCATTGGTTTTGGACTGCTGTCGATCATTAGCCAAGTCTACTTCTCATACGAAAGCACGGTGCGTATCCTGAAGTGGCTAACGCTGGCCCTCTTCTCCTATGTGGCGGTGATCTTATCGGTCTCGATTCCCTGGAGGCAGGTTATGTTCGAGTCCATCGCGCCATGGAACCATGTTCCTCAAGGCACGTCCCTGAACGACTATGCCTCCATCGTCGTCGCCGTACTCGGTACGACGATTAGCCCATACCTATTTTTCTGGCAGGCGGCTCAGGAAGTCGAGGACAATCTGCGTCGCCCGGAAGCCGCCGAGCTCCGTGCCAATCCTGAATATGCCGCCGAACACCTTGCACGCATCAAGGCAGACACCTACGTCGGGATGCTTTTTTCTAATGGGATAGCGTTGTGCATCGTGCTTGCCACCGCGGTAACCCTGAACGAACACGGCATCACGAACATTCTGACAGCTGCTCAGGCAGCGGAAGCACTGAAACCTATTGCCGGAGAATTTGCTTTTGCTGTCTTCGCTCTAGGCATTATCGGCACGGGCCTCTTGGCTGTCCCCGTTCTAGCAGGATCGGCGGCCTTTGCCGTCAGTGAGGTATTTGGGTGGAAGGCTGGGCTTTCCCATGGATTTCACGAAGCACGGGGCTTCTACACCATCATCATTGCAGCAACCGCCATGGGCACCATCATGGGATCGCTTGAGGTTGACCCTATCAAGGCGCTTGTCTGGAGTGCCATCATCAATGGGGTCATCTCCGTACCCATCATGGTCGTCATGATGCGCATTGGGCAATCTGAACGCATCATGGGTGAATTGACCATGACCCGACGCCATCGATTCTTTGGTTGGGCTGCCACGGGTGTGATGGCGTTAGCCGTTGGGTTCATGCTTGTGACGAGCTTTTGATCGTCATTTGGAGCGGCAATGGAATGTCTGCACATGGCACGGTACTACCTAATCGTCTCGCTGATCGCCTTCCTACGACCGGGCGTACCATATTTACTCGCGTGCCAATTTATTCAAATCACTTGATAGCTGACGCAGGCTTCAGGCACTACCGACACTTTGCGGGCTGTCGAGCCTTCCAGAAAGACCTATAGTTCAGGTTCTATGAGATTGAAATCCTACGCTCACGCCGGTTTGACCAAGTTGTCTGTTAGCGGATGTTGGCGACTTTCAATCACCAAACCACAGCAGTCATTCATGTAGGCTAAAAATCCTTGATAGTGGCCGTTGATATGTTGCCATAGTGGATGGAGTTATATTTCTATTCGCGTACCCATTTCGATAACCCGATTGGTGGGGATTTTGAAGAAATCTGCCACGTTTACCGCATTTTTGGACAATGCTATGAATAACCGTTCACGCCATTTCATCATGCCGGGATTGGGGGCGGAAACAATCAAGGCTCGCGATGTAAAGAATGAGGTGGTCATCATGTCAAATGGCAGGCCGCATGGTGTGCACAGTTCCAAGGCGGCCGGAACATCAGGGATATCCATAAAGCCGTAGAAGATTTTTACCCGATAAAAATTCTTGCCCAGATCGTCGATCAATAAGCGATTGCCCTTGGTGACATAAGGCTTATCCTCGACGATGACCGTAAGCAGGATATTGCGCTCATGCAGCACCTGATTGTGTTTGAGATTGTGCAGCAACGCGGCCGGGGTGCCTTCATCAATGCTGGTCAGGAAAACGGCGGTGCCGGGTATACGATTAACGCTGCCTATACTGTCTATAAACGCCTTCACAGGAATGGATCGGCGGGCTATCTCGTCGAATAGTAGTTTTCGGCCATGCTTCCAGGTGGTAAGTACGACAAATGAGATGGCTGCAATGCCCAATGGAAACCAGCCGCCTTGCGGAATCTTCATGGCGTTGGCTGCAAAGTAGGTGACATCCGTGATTAATAGGATGGATATCAAAGGTATGGCAATGGCTAATGGCCAGCGCCAGAACAACACAATCACAAAGGCAATCAGTATCGTGGTGATTGTCATGGTGCCGGTGACGGCGACGCCATAGGCTGCCGCCAGGTTGCTGGAATTCTGAAAGGTAAGCACCAGATAAATAACCGCCAGGTATAGCGTCCAGTTGGTCAGGGGAACATAAATTTGGCCATGCGCCTTATCGGAAGTCTGGCGAATTTCCATGCGCGGTAGAAAACCCATTTGCACCGATTGGCTCGCAACCGAAAACGCGCCAGAGATCACGGCTTGCGAAGCGATTACCGTGGCCGCAGTGGCGAGCAATACCATCGGCACCAGTGCCCATGCCGGGGCGAGCAGGTAGAACGGATTTTCGATGGCTTGCGGGTTGTGCAACAATAGCGCGCCTTGCCCGAAGTAGTTCAATACCAGAGCGGGCAGCACGAAATAAAACCAGGTAAGCCGAATCGGAAATTTACCGAAGTGTCCCATATCAGCATACAAGGCCTCACCGCCGGTGATGGCAAGCACGATGGAGCCAAGCGCCAGAAAAGATATCCACGGGTCAAGAATGAGGAAGTGAAAGGCATAGAGAGGATTGAGCGCAAATAACACTTGCGGGCTTTGTGCGATGGATAGCGCGCCTAATAGTCCCAGAGTGGCAAACCAGAAAATCATGATTGGGCCGAATGCCATGCCTACCGCCCCTGTGCCGTGTTTTTGCACCAGGAACAATGCGGTAAGCACCATGATGGTGACAGGCAGCACATAACTGTTGAGTTGAGGGGCGATAACGTTCAAGCCTTCGACAGCGGAGAGTACCGAGATGGCGGGGGTAATCATGCCGTCGCCATAAAACAACGCCGCAGCAAAAACACCGAGTGCGGTGATGAACCATTTTGTTTTGGGACTTTGTGCGGTTAGTTCGCTGACCAAAGCCAGCAAGGCCAATGAGCCACCTTCACCGCGATTGTCCGCGCGCATGATGATGGTCACATATTTGAGTGATACCAGCATCATGATGGTCCAGAACATCACGGAAAGCACACCGAGCACATTTGCTTCGGTTACAGGCAACGGATAATGGCCGGCAAAAGTCTCCTTCATGGCATATAGCGGGCTGGTGCCGATATCGCCAAAAACCACGCCGATAGTACCCACCATGAGGGTGGATAATTTTTGTTTTGTCCGCGCGCTGCTCACTTCGCCTCCATCTTTTCTTTCCTAGGGAAGAATGGGGCGGCACTCTACTCTTGGTAATTGCTAAAAACAATCTTGATTTTTTGGATGACTGCTACTGTTAAGGGTTGTCGGATACCTGCCCTCAGCCGCAGACCGACAGGATACCGCAACACTTGCCGGGCAGGTGTCGGACAAGCCTCGAGGGACGAAACCGCTTTGCGGTAAGGGCACTCCGTAGATACGCCTGCGATTTATTTAATCGTGTAAAAAGTTGACAGAAGTGCGTTGCTCTTTAAGTTGGGAAGCGAGGCAATCCGCCTCATTTTTCGACACATTTTTGCCATTCGCCAATATCTGCTTCCGGGATGCTCCATGCGACCGGCTTGATCGCTTTAAGACACTGATGATCTGCCAAGATGATTGAGTGTCGTCCGGCCTGCGGTTATCAGCGCGGCTCGATCTGCGACAAATGCCGCGCTACCGACAGCCATGCCCCGAGCCAGCCGAGATAGATCGAGAACAGCAGCAGCGACAGGCTGTCGCCGGGCGACAGCGAGTGCAATACAAACTGGCTGGCATAGAGTTGCGACAGCGCGCCGAGTTGTCCGTTGAGCAGCAGCAGGCTGGCAGTGACGATGAGCCACGCCATGATCCCGCCGAGCAGCCCCTGCGCCGCGCCGTAATATAGGAAGGGGCGGCGGATGAAGCCGTCGGTCGCGCCGATCAGTTTGGCGACTTCGATTTCGTCGCGCTGCGTGAGAATCTGCAGGCGGATGGTGTTGAAGGTGACAGTGATCAGCGCGAGGCTGAGCAGGCTGGCGAGGATCAGCACCCCCATCCGCCCGAATTTGAGCAGGGCTTCAAGCTTGTAGGCCCAAGCCGAGTCGAGTTGCGCTTCCTTGACCTTGGGCAATTTCGCCAGCTCACCGCGCAACGCCTCCAGCGATTGCGCATTGCCCGGCTTGGGATGAACGACGAAGGCGTCCGGTAAGGGGTTATGTTCCAGCCCGCTGATCAAATCGGACAGCCCGGTGCTTTGTTTGAGCTGCTCCAGCGCTTGTGTGCGCGAAACGAACTCAACACCGGCGACAGCCGGGTGCTGCGCAAGCAACTTGCGCAGCCGGTCGACGTCTTCCACCTTCGTGTCTATGTTCAGAAACAGGCTGATCTGCGGCGTGCCGGAGAATTGTGCGACCAGCCCCTGCGCATTTTGCAGCAGCATGTACATGCCGGCGGGCAGGCTGAGCGCGATACCGATGACCAGAATATTGAGGAATCCCGCCAGCTTTGAGGCGAACATGCGGCGCAACACGACGCGCAGCACACCGAGGTGTTGGGCAAAGACGCGCGTCATTGCAGCATACTCTCTTTCAGCGTGAGCCTGCGCACGCCGCTGTCCTGCAGTACGCTCTCGTCATGGGTGGAGATCAGCAAGGTGGCGCCGACCTGATGGAAGGAATTGAAGATCGCCATGATCTCCCGCGCGTAGTCCGCATCGAGGTTGCCGGTCGGCTCGTCGGCCAGCAGGATGGCCGGGCGGTTGACGATAGCGCGCGCGATGCACAGGCGCTGCTGCTCGCCGCCGGACAGCGCGATGGGGTTGGATTTTTCGCGCTTGAGCAGGCCGACCTTATCCAGCGCGGCGCGCACCCGCTTGCCGCTTTCGCGATGATCGAAACCGCAGATTTGCAACGGCAGCAGCACGTTGTCGAACACATTGCGGTCAAACAGCAGCTTGTGATCCTGGAAGATGATGCCGAGGTTGCGGCGCAGATAAGGCAATGCGCCACCCTTGAGCACACCGACGTTCTGGTTGTTCACCAGCACGCTGCCGGAGTTGGGGCGTTCGATCGCGGCGATGAGCTTGAGCAGCGTGCTCTTGCCCGCGCCGGAATGCCCGGTGACAAACACCATCTCGCCTTCGGCGATGTCGAACGAGACGTTTTTCAGCGCCTCGTAGCCGCCGGGATAGCGCTTGTGGACTTGGTTGAAGGTAATCATCCGGGTAAGTATGGCTGACGACTACGTAGGTGCGAATGAATTCGCACCTACATAAATAGCGCGATGCCATGAATGAAAACAACAGGCATTACCAGTTACGGTTTTCAAATTCATTCATCCAGTCCAAGCAGTGCAGCGACAAAATCCTCCGCGACGAACGGGCGCAAGTCATCCAGCCCTTCACCCACGCCGATGAAGCGCACCGGGATCGGATGCGCCCTGGCGATCGCGGCGATCACGCCGCCCTTGGCGGTGCCGTCCAGCTTGGTCAGGATCAGGCCGGTCACGCCGAGTGCCTGATCGAAGGCCTTGACCTGGCTCAGCGCGTTCTGCCCGGTGTTGGCGTCCAACACCAGCAGCACCTCGTGCGGAGCGGCTGGCGATGTTGGTGTTTCGGGCAGCGCCTTGGCGATGACGCGCTTGACCTTCTTGATTTCTTCCATTAGATGCGCCTGCGTGGTCAGCCGTCCGGCGGTGTCGGCCAGCACCACGTCGATTTTGCGCGCCTGCGCGGATTGCACCGCGTCGTAAATCACTGCTGCGGCATCGCCGCCCTGTTGCGCGATGACTGTCACATTGTTGCGTTCACCCCAGGCCGTCAGTTGCTCTCTTGCAGCAGCACGAAACGTGTCGCCGGCCGCGAGCAACACCGACAGTCCCTGACCTTGCAGATACTTGGCCAGCTTGCCGATCGAAGTGGTCTTGCCTGCGCCGTTCACCCCGCACAGCATGATGACGAACGGCTTATGTGCATCGGCCTGCAGCGGTTGCGCCAGCGACTTAAGCAATTTGAGCAGACAGTGCGCGAGTGCTTCCTTGAGTTGCGCCGCTTCGCTCAGATGATGCTCTTTGACATAGCGGCGCAGGTCGACGAGCAGCGCGTTGGTCGCGTCCATGCCGACATCGGCGGTAATCAGGATGGTTTCCAGTTCCTCGTAGAGGTCGTCGTCGATTTTTCCGCCACGGCCGAACAGGCCGGTCAGCTGGCTGCCGGTGCGCGCCAAGCCGGACTTCAGGCGCGCGATCCAGCCGTTGCCGGATTTTTCTTCGGGCGTGCCGGGCGGATTTTTTTTCAGGAAGCTGAACATTCGGGACGCATTTTGAACATAGGTAAACGGGGCATCATATACATAGCGTCAGAAATCGTAGCGAGCTGCTTGAGGCGGGTGAGGCCGGAGCGCAGCACCCGGAGCATACACGGCAGTATGTGAGGAGTGCGAGCACCGCCCAATCCCGCCACAAAGTCGCGCAGCAGGTTTATGCCGCTATGTATAATGCGCACGCATTTTATGCCGATTACATGTTTTAGGGCTAGGTCCATGAGAGCTTATTTGTTTTGTATCGCACTGTTGCTGGGAGGCATGCAGCCTGCCGCGCAGGCGGAGGTGTTTGAACGCACGCTGGCGAACGGGCTGAAAGTCATCGTCAAGGAAGACCACCGCGCGCCGGTGGTGGTGCAGCAGATCTGGTACAAGGCGGGCAGCATGGACGAACGCACCGGCGTGACAGGCATCGCGCATGTGCTGGAGCACATGATGTTCAAGGGCACCCATACCGTGCCGGCGGGCGAATTTTCCAAGCGCATCTCGGCGGCAGGTGGGCGCGAAAATGCCTTTACCAGCTATGACTACACCGCCTATTTCCAGCAATTGCACAAGTCGAAGCTGCCGCTGGCGATGGAGCTGGAGGCAGACCGGATGCGCAACCTGAATCTCACCGCCGCCGATTTCGCCAAGGAAATCAGGGTGATCATGGAAGAGCGCCGCCTGCGCACCGACGATGAGGCGCATGCGCTGTTGCAGGAAAAAATGATGGCGACGATCTACCAGCAGCACCCCTACCGGCATCCGATCATCGGCTGGATGAGCGACCTGGAATCGCTCACGGTGGGCGACGCCAAGGCATGGTACGGCCGCTGGTACGCACCGAACAACGCTACACTGGTCATTGGCGGCGACGTCAAGGCCGACGAAGTATTTGCGCTGGCGCAGCGCCACTATGGCGCGATTCCCAGGCGCGCCATGCCGCCGCGGCGCAATTTTATCGAGCCCAAACAGGCCGGCATCAAGCGTATGGTGGTGAAAGCCCCCGCCGAACTGCCACATCTGGTGATGAGCTTCCACGCGCCCACGCTGCAAAACCCAGCACAGGACTGGAGGCCTTACGCATTGCAGATCCTCGCCGGCGTGCTGGACGGCAACGAATCGGCGCGCCTCAACAAGCACTTGGTACGCGAACAGCAAGTCGCCAGCGGCGCAGGCGCAGGTTACGATGCCACGTCACGCGGCCCCAGCCTGTTCACCCTCGAAGCCACGCCCAGCGAAGGCAGGACGGTGAACGACGTCGAGGCGGCGCTGCGCCGGGAAATCGCGCAACTGGTCAAGGGCGGTGTGAGCGAGGAAGAGCTGCAGCGCACCAAGGCGCAGGTGGTGGCGGGCGAGGTGTACAAACGCGACTCGCTGTTTTACCAGGCGATGCAGATCGGGCAAATGGAAAGCATCGGGCTGAGCCACCGCGCGATCCCGGTGATGCTGGAAAAACTCCAGGCGGTGACGGCGGAACAGGTGCGGCAAGCCGCGGAGGAGATCTTGCAGGACGACGGCCTGACCGTTGCAGTGCTCGACCCGCAGCCGCTTTCCGGGAAGCCGAAGGCACTCCAGGGAGCCGCACATGCTCACTAAAATACTTCATAAGCTACTGCGCAGCCAACCTGCTTTGTCGCGTGCTCGCCCATTCCTCGTCTATCTATCCGATATGCCTCGTCATTCGCTGCGCGGCTCCGCGCATCTTGGCTTGCTCGCAACGCTTCTGAAGCATTTTCAGGGGCTACTGGTTGCCATGTTGTGCTTATCGGTGCCTGCCGCCTTCGCCACCCCCAACATCCAGCACTGGCAGAGCATCAGCGGCGCTAAGGTGTTGTTCGTGGAAAACCACGACATCCCGATGCTGGACGTGTCGGTGAGCCTTCCGGCGGGCAGCAGTTTCGATGCCGCAGAGAAATCCGGCGTAGCGGGGCTGACCCATCACCTGCTGGACTTGGGCGCGGAAGGATTGAGCGAGGACGATATCGCTCGCGGCATGGCGGACATCGGCGCGCAATTCGGCGGCAGCTTCGACCAGGATCGGGCCAGCGTGTCATTGCGCACCTTGAGCAGCAGGGCGCAACGTGACAAGGCATTGGACATCATGGCGCAAGTGCTGCAACGCCCGCTGTTCCCCGAGGCGATCCTGGCGCGCGAAAAGGCGCGGGTGATCGCCGCCCTGAAAGAGGCCGAGACCAAGCCGGAAAGCATTGCCGACAAGGCTTTCCATAAGGCGGTTTTCGGCACACACCCTTATGCGCTGCCGGTTTCCGGCGACGCCGCCAGCGTGGAGAAGGTCACCGCGCAAGACCTCTCCGGCTTCTATCGCGCGCATTACCGCGCCGGCGGTGCGGTAGTAGCCATCATGGGCGACATCACGCGGCCGCAAGCCGAGGCGATTGCGCAGCAGCTCACCGAAAAATTGCCGCTATCGGATGCACCCGCCGCATTGCCCGAGGTGGCGATGCACATCCCCGCCAGCGAGCAGCGCATCACCCATCCCGCCAGCCAGAGCCACATCCTGATCGGCGTACCGGGCATGGCACGCAACGATCCGGACTATTTCCCGCTGTATGTCGGCAACCATGTCCTCGGCGGCGGCGGTTTTGTGTCGCGCCTGATGAACGAGGTGCGCGAGAAGCGCGGTCTGGCTTACAGCGTCTACAGCTACTTCATGCCATTGAAACAGCCGGGCGCATTCCAGCTTGGCCTGCAAACCAAAAAGGAACAGGCCGATGAAGCGCTGCAACTGGTGCGCAACACGCTGGCGGAATTTATCGCCAAAGGCCCGACGGAAAAGGAATTGCTGGCCGCCAAGCAGAACATCATCGGCGGCTTCCCGCTGCGCATCGACAGCAACCGCAAGATACTCGATTACCTGAGCATCATCGGTTTCTATGATTTGCCGCTGACCTATCTGGACGATTTCACGCGCAAGGTCGATCAGGTGAGTGTCGCGCAAATCCGCGACGCTTTCGCACGGCACATCGACCCGCAGGCGATGGCAACTGTGATGGTCGGCGCGCCCCCGGCTTCCGCAGATAAGAACGGGGCGGCAAAATAAACAAGGTCAGAATCATTGGCGGCGACCTGCGCAGCCGTGTGATCAGTTTTCCCGATGCAGAAGGCCTGCGCCCCACGCCGGATCGCGTGCGCGAGACGCTGTTCAACTGGCTGGGGCAAACACTCTATGGGCGGACCTGCCTGGATCTGTTCGCCGGGAGCGGCGCGCTGGGGTTTGAAGCCGCTTCGCGCGGCGCGGAACGGGTGGTTATGGTAGAGAAAAATCCCGCGGTTTTCCGCGCCTTGCAGGGCAACATTACAAAATTGGCTTGCGCTAGCATTTTCGCATATCGCCAAGATGGGTTAGAATTCGCATCACGCGATGTGTATCGGTATGACGTGATTTTTCTGGATCCACCGTTTCAGGGCAATTACCTGCCCAAGCTGCTGGAAATCCTGCCGCAACGCTTGAACAAAAACGGCATGGTGTATGTCGAATCAGGTGCTGCGATTGATGTCGCTTCGCCGTGGCAGACAATAAAATCGGGCAAGGCAGGGCAGGTGCATTATCAATTACTGGGCATTCCTGTAAACGATTAGAGTGGCTGTAAATGATTAAAGTGGTTTATCCAGGAACTTTCGATCCCATCACACGCGGGCATGAAGACGTGGTGCGGCGCGCCGCCGGATTGTTCGGCGAGGTCATCGTGGCAGTGGCGGAAAGCCGCACGCGAACCCTGTTCACGCTGGATGAGCGCGTGGAGATGGCGCGTGAAGTATTCGCGGATTTCACCAACGTGCACGTGGAAGGCTTCAACGACTTGCTGATGAGCTTCGTGCAGGCACATAATGCGCGTGTGGTGTTGCGCGGATTGCGTGCGGTGTCGGATTTTGAATATGAGTTTCAATTGGCAGGGATGAACCGCAATCTGTATCCCGAAATGGAAACGCTATTCCTGACTCCGGCGGAACAATATACCTTCATCTCGGCCACCATGGTGCGCGAGGTGGCGCGCTTCGGCGGCGATGTCGGCAAGTTCGTTTCACCCCTAGTAGCGGCAAGGTTGCAGCAGAAAACTAAATTGATTTAACTCAGGAGAAAAGCATGGCACTGATAATTACCGACGAATGTATCAACTGCGACGTGTGCGAGCCGGAATGCCCGAACGACGCGATTTCACAGGGTGATGAAATTTACGTCATCGACCCCGACAAATGCACCGAGTGTGTAGGCCACTACGATACCCCGCAATGCGTGGAAGTATGTCCGGTGGACTGCATCCCCAAGGATCCAAATAATGTGGAAACCAGGGAACAGTTGCAAGCCAAATACGAAAGATTGATGGCTGCGAAGTAAGCCGCACCACGCGGCGAGAATCTGCACCGTCTGCCAACAAACGAAGCACAACGATACCCCACAAGCCATTTGCGGGTATCGCTGTGCCTTATCTTTCATGCCTTGGCGCAGGGAATGCGCTAATTTCCATCGGACTCGCTGATCTTTTTCCGCGATTCCTCATCGGCTTTCTGCAACGTCTGCTCCACCCCCTTGGCTTTTTCAAGCGCCTCGCGTTGCGGCTCGGCGATCTTCGGCGTCGGAGCGGAAGAACCATCACAGGCACCGAGCAGCAGCATGACGGCAAGCAGGATATATCTCATATTTCCTCCGATAAAGTGTTTAGCGGAACAGCTTTTTCAGCATAACCCATAATCACTTCTGGCAGCTTGCGCAGTAGAAGCTGGAGCGCTGTCCCTGCCGTATCTGCTTGACGGGCGCCCCACAGCGGCGGCAGGGTTCGCCGCCCCGGCCATACACCCAATAGTGCTGCTGGAAGTAGCCGGGTTGCCCGGCGGCATCGACGAAATCGCGCAGGCTGCTGCCGCCGTGCCGGATGGCTTCGTTGAGCGTATCCCGGATGGCGGCAACCAGCCCGGCGCAGCGCGGCAGGCTGAGTTTTCCGGCGGCGAGTTGCGGCCTGATGCCGGCGCGGAACAACGCCTCATTGGCGTAGATGTTGCCTACGCCGACTACCACGCGGCTGTTCATGATGAGCTGTTTGACGGCAATGTTGCGGCCGCGCGTAATCCGGTAGAGATAGCGCGCATTGAAATCCTCATCTAGCGGTTCAGGGCCGAGCGCGGCGAGCAGCGGGTGGGTATGCACATCGCCGCCATGCCACAGCACCGCGCCGAAACGGCGCGGGTCGCGCAGGCGCACCAGCATGCCGTTGTCCAGCGCCAGATCGAAGTGGTCGTGTTTTTCCGGCGGTGTGCCCACGGGCAGGAGGCGCAGGCTGCCGGACATGCCCAGGTGCAGGATCAGCGTGCCGTGCCCGAACTCCATCAGCAGATATTTGCCGCGCCGCCCGAGCGCACGGATGACCTGTCCGCGCAGCAGCTTGGGCAGGTTTTTCGGAATCGGCCAGCGCAGCCCGGCGTGGCGCACGACTGCATCCGTGACTGTCAGTCCGGCAAGGTATGGTTCAAGGCTGCGCCGCGTGACTTCTACTTCTGGCAGTTCAGGCACGGCGGCGCTTCCACCAGATGCGCATCCCCACCCCCGCCAGCAGCAGCGGCAAGCCGAGCAGGAAGCCGATGCCGATGGCGGTGAGCTGCGTTTTGCCGAGCACCAGATTGCTGTCCTTTGCGGCGCGCGGTTGCAGGGTGATGAGATGCTCTTCGCCGGCCAGCCAGTTCACCATGTTCACGCCCAGATCCACGTTGCCGCCGTTGCCGGCGAAACTGTTGGCGAGGAATGCACCGCTGCCGACCACCACGATGCGCTGTTCGCGGTCATTGATGTTGCGCTGCAGCGCCACCGCGATGATGGCCGGGCCGGGGGTGTCGCGCCGCTTGTCGAAGCGCAGTTTGTCATTGGCCGTGCTGCGGCTCACCCAGCCGCGTGCGGCGACTTCCACCAGCACGCTGTGTTGCCAGTCCGGGTTTTCGTTCCAACTCAAGGGACGCGCGTATGGGAAAGCCGTGATCAGGTTGAAATTGCGCGTAATGGCGTGCGGCGGATAGGCGGCGCCAAGCGACCAGGTGGCAGGTGCGTTCATGCCGGCGGCAGCCGGGTCGATCACGATGCCGGCCGGCAGCAGCAGGTCGAGTTTCTCGGCGAGACGCTCCAGCCCGTGCAGCGGTTCGGCATCCACCAACCAGAGCAGGTTGCCGCCGCGCTCGATATAACGTAGCAGCTTGTCCACTTCGCCGGGCAGCAGGTCGAGCTGCGGCTGGGTGATCACCAGCACGCCGACATTGTTTGGCACTTCCTGCGCCAGCGCCAGGTTCAGGCTGCCGATGCGGAAGCCGTTCTGTTTGAGCTTCGTGCCGAACGGCTCGCCGAGGTCATGGTTGGCGATGCCGTCCAGCTTGCGCTCGCCGTGCCCGTCCAGATACATCACCGTCTGGTCGCGGCTGTGCGCCAGGCGCAGCAGGGTGCCGGTGAGGGTCTGCTCGTTGAGCTGGGTAAGGTGCTCGCTGCGCCCGGCGTATTCGACCACCATCTCGCCGTTGAGCTGGACGCGCGCCGCGCGGGTTTTTTCCGGCTCTTTCTCCGGATCGACGAACACCAGATTGATGTCGGGCTTGTAGCGCTGGTAGAGCGACAGGTAGTTGCGGATGATCTTGCGGATATCGCCGAGGCGCGCGTCCTGCTCGGTGGCATACACCGTGACATTGACCGGGCCGCTGAGCTGTCTGAGCACCTCCACACTGGCGGACTCCAGGCTGTTGCTGGCGTTGTGCGTGATGTCGCGCTGCACATGATAACGCGTGGCGAGATAGCCCACCCCGAACGCGATGCCCGACAGCAGCAGCACGAACAGCAGGTTGCGCAGCGCCGGATGGGTAGAAAGTTTGCGCATCATGTCATCCGTAGATGCGGTTATTGTGGATGCGGCGCATCGCCAACAGCAGGAAGAACGCGCTGAACAGCACGAAGAAGGCGGCATCGCCGCTGTCCAGCAGGCCGGCATTGAAATTCTGGAAATGGTTGAGCGGCGAGAGGAGATGCCAGGGCGAGTCTTCCGCCGTTGCGCCGATGTCGGCCAGCCACAGCCCAACCAGCACCGCCAGCGCGCCGATGGCGGCGATGACGGGCTGGGTGGTTAGCGCGGAGACATACAGCCCGACCGCGACATAGCTGGCGGTGAGCAGCAGCAGGCCGAGCATATTGCTCAGCAGCAGGCCGTGATCGAGCGCGGTGCCGAGCGCCAGCGTCCAGACCATCAGCGGCACGCCGGCGATCAGCACGGCCAGGAAAACCAGCAGGCCGAAGAACTTGCCGAGCACGATGTGGCGGCTGGACAGCGGCGCCGCGAGCAGCAGCGCGAGCGTCTGGCTGCGGCGTTCCTCGGCGATCAGGCGCATGGTGAACATCGGCACCAGCATCATCAGCAACAGCGCAGCCGTGTTGAACAGCGGCGCGGCGATCGTGATCGTCACGCCGGGCGGATTGGCGAGCTGCGCGAGCTGCGGCTGGATCTCGAGGAACGCATCGAGCCGCGCGAGGAAGAACCACGCAAAAACGAATTGCAGCACGGCGAGCGCGAACCAGGTCGAAGGCATGGCGAACAGGCTGCGCAGTTCGCGCAGGGCGAGCAGGCGGATCATGATGTTTCCCCCGTGGTATTTTTTTCGGCAGCTGTGATTTTGGCGAACACCTCTTCCAGCGTGGCCTGCAACGGCGTGAGCTGCTCCAGTTGCCAGTCCTGCCGCTCCGCCAGCGTGAGCAGTGCCCCGCTGGGATTGGCATCCGGCGCATGCAGCACGCGGAACTGCGTGGCGGAAATCTGCTCGACGCCGCTAATGCCCGCGATGCTTTCCAGTTCGCTCAACGGCGGTGGATTGCGCAGGCTGACGATAAATCCGGGGGTGCAGCCATACTTCTGCATGCGCGCACTGGTATCGCTGTAGATCAGTCTGCCGTGCTGCATGATCTCCACGCGGTCGCACACGCTTTCCACTTCGCTGAGCAGATGCGTGGAGAGGATCACGCTGCTGCTGTCGCCCAATTCGCGGATCAGGGTACGGATGTCGCGGATCTGCGTGGGGTCGAGGCCGACGGTGGGTTCGTCGAGCACGATCACGGCAGGACGGTGAATGATGGCTTGCGCGATCCCGATGCGCTGCTGATAGCCCTTGGACAACGTGCCGATGATCTTCCTGCCGGCTGCCTCCAGGCCGCAGCGCTGTTTGGTCCGGGCGAGCGCATCGGCGGCCTCGCCCGGCTTCATGCCGCGCAGGCGCGCCGCAAAAGTCAGGTAATCGTCCACGCTGAGTTCGCGGTACAACGGCGGGGCCTCCGGCAGATAGCCGATATGCGCCTTGGCCAGCATGGGCTGGCGCAGCAGGTCGATGCCGCAGATTTCGATGCCACATTCATTCTTTCCGGCGCCGTCCGGCAGCAGGCAGCCGGTCAGCATCTGCAGCGTGGTGCTCTTGCCCGCACCGTTGTGCCCGAGCAGGCCCAGCACCTCGCCGCGCCTCAATTCCAGCGATACACCATGAATGACTTGCCGGTTGCCGAAGCTGCGCGTCAGGTTGCGCGCGGCAAGGGTGATTTCTGGAAGGGTGTCAGACAAGGTCGGTGGCCGTCATGATTGTAAGTTCGGTCAAATATAACCTAATCCATGCGCCCCCACTACCCTAACTCCATTACTACCGGCGTATGGTCGGAAGGGCGCTCCAGTTTGCGCGGTGTCTTGTCGATCACGCAGCTTTTGCATTGCGCCGCAAGCGGCCCGCTGACCAGGATGTGGTCGATGCGTAATCCCTGGTTGCGGCGGAACGCCATCATGCGGTAGTCCCACCACGAATAGGATCTGTCAGGCTGTTCGAACAGGCGGAAGCCGTCGCGCAGGCCGAGCTGCAATAGATTACGGAACTCCTGCCGCTCCGGCTCGCTGACCAGCACGTTGCCCTGCCAGGCGGCCGGGTCATGGACGTCGCGGTCTTCCGGCGCGATGTTGTAGTCGCCCAGCAGCGCCAGCTTCGGATGGCGCGCCAGTTCCTGCTTCAGCCAGCCGCGCAGCGCGGCGAGCCAAGCGAGCTTGTAGCGATACTTGTCGGAATCGACGCTCTGCCCGTTCGGCACATACACATTTACCACGCGGACACCGTCGAATGTGGCGGCGATGATGCGCTTCTGTTCGTCGGGGAAATTCGGCAGTCCGGATTGCACATCATTGGCCGGCATGCGGCTCAGGATCGCCACGCCGTTATAGGTTCTCTGCCCGCTGGATATGCTGTGGTAGCCCGCCGCCCGCAACTCGGCCTGCGGGAAATCGCTGTCCGGCTGCTTGGTCTCCTGCAGGCACAGCACCTCGACCGGATTGGCGGCGAGCCAGTCCAGCACCTGCGGCAGGCGCACCTTCAGCGAATTGACGTTCCAGGTCGCCAGCTTCATTGAACGGCGGGGTTTGCCGGCTCGACCTGGCTCGCCGCGGCGGGCGCGGATGCAGGAAGTGCGCCAGGCGGGCGATATGGCGCAGTCTTCGGATAGCCTGCGATATCGAGTTCGCCATGCCATTGCTCCGCGAGGAAGCCTTTCAGAATTGTCTTGCCCACTGCAAGGGCAGGCGTGCCGTCGAAACCGGAAAGCGCCTTGAAGGCATCGATCTCTTCCTGGGTGACCAGTCTTTTCTCGCTGTACGGGATGCCGCGCTTGTTCAGCAGGCTGCGCGCCAGCTCGCAGTATTCGGCACAGTTGTCCGCGACATACAGGGTGACCGGGAAATTATGCTGCGCACGGCGCGTTTCATAGGGCAAGTCCTCGCTTGGCGTAACGGCAGCATGGGGTTTGATGGGCGTTACCTCCAGCGCATCCGCTGCAGGCACATCGCCATAATGCACCTTGCCCTGGGCGTCCAGCCAGCGGTACAACTCGCCGGCCTGCACACCGGATGATATCCATGCCAAGCAGCCCAACAACAAAACGATGCGCTTCATTTTGCCTCCCCGGGAAATTCAGATTAACCCATTATGTCGTAACAGCGCATCGATGCTCGGCTCGCGCCCGCGGAACGCGCTGAACGAGTCCATCGCGCCGCGGCTGCCGCCCATCGCCAGGATCTCGCTGCGGAAGCGCGCACCGACGTCGGGGTTCAGCACGCCGTTCTCCTCGAACAGGCTATACGCATCGGCGGACAGTACTTCCGCCCATTTGTAGCTGTAATAGCCCGCCGCATAGCCGCCGGCAAAAATGTGCGAGAAGCTGTGCGGGAAGCGGTGGAACGCGGGCGGGATCAGCACCGCCACTTCGGCGCGCACCTCGTCGAGCAGTTGCAGGATGCTCTTGTTTCCGCCCGCCTCGAAGTTGCTGTGCATCAGCATATCGAACAGCGCGAATTCGATCTGGCGCAGCGTCTGCAGGCCACTCTGGAAGTTCTTCGCGGCGAGCATCTTGTCGAACAGCGCGTGCGGCAACGGCTCGCCGTCACAGGCGCCACTTCCACTTGCATCTGGATGACCTGTGATTCCCGTTTGTGGCGCCGCGACCGACTCGCGGGCGCTCCCATCCCGCTGTGCGGGTCCCTGCTCGCTGCTCGCAGTCGCTACATGGCGCGTCATGCCGTGCAGCACCTCCCATTCCCAGCAGAAGTTTTCCATGAACTGGCTGGGCAGCTCCACCGCATCCCATTCCACGCCGTTGATGCCGGACACGGCGAGGTCTTCCACTTCGGTTAGCAGGTGGTGCAGGCCGTGGCCGAATTCGTGGAACAGCGTGATCACTTCGTCGTGCGTGAAAACGGCGGGCTTTTTGCCGATAGGGGCAGAAAAATTGCAGTTCAGATAGGCGACCGGCGTCTGGATTCCCGTAGCGAGGCGACGGCGCGTGATCACGTCGTCCATCCACGCCCCGCCGCGCTTGCTGTTGCGCGCATACATATCGAGATAGAACTGGCCGACCAGTTGCCCCTGCTGATTGCGGATGTCGAAGAAGCGCACGTCATCATGCCATACCGGTGCACTGGAGGCCTTGATCTGCAAGCCATAGAGCGTCTCGACCAGCCGGAACATCCCGGGCAGCACCGCGTCTTCGGGGAAATACTGCTTCACTTCCTGTTCGGAAAAGGCATAGCGTTTCTCGCGCAGTTTTTCGCTGGCGTAGCCGATGTCCCAAGGCTGCAATTCCTGCAGGCCCAACTCGGCGCGCGCGAACTCGCGCAGTTCGGCCAGGTCCTTTTCGGCGAAAGGCCGCGCGCGCCGCGCCAGCTCGCGCATGAACTCGATCACCTGTTGTGGCGACTCCGCCATCTTGGTCGCCAGCGACAATTCGCCGAAGTTGGCGAATCCGAGCAGGGCCGCCTCCTCAGCGCGCAACCTGACGATCTCGTCCATCAGCGGCGTGTTGTCCCATTCGGGTTTGCCGAACTCGCTGGCGCGCGTGCCATAGGCGCGATACATCGTTTCGCGCAACGCGCGGTTGTCGGCGAATTGCATCACCGGCAGATAGGACGGCGCTTTCAGCGTGAACAGCCAGCCGCTCTTGCCCGCCGCGGTCGCGGCTTCCTGCGCCGCCTGCAGCACATCGTCCGGCAGGCCGGCAAGTTCATTCCTGTTCTCGATGATCAGCGTGTAGTCGTTGGTCGCATCGAGCAGGTTGTCGGAAAAGCGCGACGACAGTTCCGCGAGGCGTTCCTGGATCTCCAGGTAGCGCTTCTTCCTGTCCTCCGGCAATTCCGCGCCGCCGAGACGGAAATCGCGCAGTTCGTTCTCGATGATTTTCTTGCGCGCCGCGCTCAGGCCGGCTAATTCAGGACTGTTGTGCAACGCCTTGAACCTCTCGAACAGCGCGAGGTTCTGGCCGAGTTCGGCGTAATACTGGGTGATCTTCGGCAGCGTGGCGTTATACGCTTCCCGCAGTTCTGGAGAATTCATCACCGCGTTCAAATGCCCGACCGGCCCCCACGCGCGCGACAGCCGCTCGTTGGCGTCTTCCATTGGCACGATGAAATCCTGCCAGGTCGGCGGCACGCTATCGCTGAGTAGCCGTGCGATCAGTGTGCGGTTCTCCGCGAGCAACTGATCGATCGCCGGCACGACATGTTCGGGTTTGATCTCTGCGAAACGCGGCAGGCCGGTGAAGTCGAGTAATGGGTTCATATTTTGAAAAAGTATTCAGCCACGAATCGACACGGATGTACACGGAATAACACCTTGTGACGGAGGTTTATCCGTGTTTAATCCGTGTTAATCCGTGGCTAGTTGAGGTTCTCGGTTTGATAAACGATTTGCCCGTCGACCAGTGTATAGCGCACCCGGCCCTGCACTTCGAGGCCGGTGAACGGCGTGTTCTTGCCTTGGCTCTTCAGCGCGGCCGGCTCGACCTTCCAGTACATTGCGGGATCGAACACGCAGACGTCGGCGGCCGCGCCGACGCCGAGGTGCCCCGCATCCAGGCCGAGTATCCGCGCGGGTTGCAACGTGGCCTTCGCGAGCGCGCCGGACAATGTGAGATTTTCCTGTTGCGCCCATTTCAACACCAGCGGCAGCAGCAGTTCCAAACCGGTTGCGCCCGCCTCCGCTTCGGCGAACGGCAACTGTTTGGCATCCTCGTCGACCGGCGCGTGGTTAGAACAAATCGCGTCGATCGTTCCGTCCAGCAATCCGGCGCGCAGCGCGGCGCGGTCGCGCAGGCTGCGCAGCGGCGGAACCAGATGGCAGTTCGGGTCGAAAAAGCCGATGTCCATTTCCGACAGGTGCACATGGTTCATCGAGACATCGCAGGTCACCGCCAACCCCTCCCGCTTCGCCGCGCGGATCATCTCCACGCCTGCCGCGCTGGAGAGGCGGCAGACATGCAGCTTCGCGCCGGTATCGCGCGCCAGCGCCAGCATGGTCGCGAGCGCGATGGTCTCGGCGCATGCCGGGATGGCGGGCAGGCCGCAGCGTGTCGCCACTTCGCCGTCGTGCGCCACGCCGTCCCTGGCGAGGAAGCTGTCCTGCGGGCGCAGCCACACGGAAAAACCAAAAGTCGCGGCGTACTGCATGGCGCGCAGCAGTACGCGCGTATCGGTGAGCGGCGCATCGGCCTGGCTGAATGCCACGCACCCGGCATCCACCAGTTCCGCCATCTCGGTCAGCTCCTGGCCTTGCAGCGCGGTGGTCAATGCGCCGACCGGATAGACATGCGCCTGGTTCAGGCTCCTGGCGCGGTGCTTGAGCATTTCCACCAGCCCCGGCTCGTCCAGCGGCGGTTCGGTGTCCGGCGGGCACGCGAGGCTGGTGATCCCGCCCGCCACCGCCGCATCCATCTCGGATTCCAGCGTCGCCCGGTATTCGTAGCCTGGTTCGCGCAGCCGCGCGGCCAGGTCGATCAGGCCGGGCGCGACCACCAGCCCGCTCGCATCTATGACTTTGTCTGCGACGAAACCTGCCGGAGCGTTGCCGACGGCGACCACCCTGCCTGCAGCGATGAACAGATCCTGCCGCGCGTCGATGTTGTTCTTCGGGTCGATCAGTCGCCCGTTCCTGATATGGATGTTCATACCTTCGCTCCCGCCAACATGCTCATCACCGCCATGCGCACCGCGATGCCGAACGTCACCTGCGACAGGATCACCGAGTGCGAACCGTCGGCGACGCTCGAGTCGATTTCGATGCCGCGGTTCATCGGCCCGGGATGCATCACGATAGCATCCGGTCTGGCGTGCGCCAGCTTCTCTTCGGTGAGCCCGTAGTTCTTGAAGTATTCCTGCGCGGAAGGCAGCGCCGCGCCCAGCATGCGCTCATGCTGCAGGCGCAGCATCAGCACCACATCCACGTCGCGCAAGCCTTGCGCCATGTCGTGATAGACCCGCACACCGAGGTTCTCGACCATCGTCGGCAGCAGCGTCTTGGGGGCAATGACGCGCACTTCCGGCACGCCGAGCGTGGTCAGCGCGTGGATCTGCGAGCGCGCCACGCGCGAATGCAGCACGTCGCCGACGATCGCCACGCGCAGGTTATGGAATTCCTTCTTGTAGTGGCGGATGGTGAACATGTCGAGCAAGGCCTGCGTGGGATGCGCATGGCGGCCGTCGCCGGCGTTGATGACATGCACCTCCGGCGCGACATGCCGGGCGATGAAATGCGCCGCGCCGCTCTGCGCGTGGCGCACCACGAACATGTCGGCGTGCATCGCGCACAGGTTGTCTATGGTATCCAGCAGGGTCTCGCCCTTGCTGGTGGACGATGAGCCGATGTTGAGGTTGACCACGTCCGCCGACAGCCGCTTGGCGGCGATTTCGAAGGTGGTGCGGGTGCGCGTGCTGCTTTCGAAGAACACGTTGAATACCGACTTGCCGTGCAGCAGCGGCACTTTCTTGATCTCGCGCCCGTCGGCGGCATCGAGGAAGGTCGCGGCACGGTCAAGGATGTCGCGCACGATCTTCGCCGGCAAACCCTCGGTGGTCAGCAGGTGCTGGAGTTCGCCATTCTTATTCAGTTGCGGATTTTTCATTCCAAAACCTCACACGCCACAGATGAACACGGATTTACACGGATAGACCCGTTCATTGATGTGAACATCTCCAGGGAGAATCGTTTTTATCCGTGGCTATCCGTGTTAATCCGTGGCTAAAATTCCTCTGCAAAATTTGCTCCACTCATTTCCGGGTTCATACGATTTGCCCCGAAGATGGTTCATCAAAATACGCCTGCAAAATCTGCTGCGCGGCATATTGGTCGATCAGGTTTTTCTGCTTTTTGCCATGGACGCCTTCTTCGTTCAATTGTGCGCTTGCGGCAAGCGAAGTATAACGCTCATCGACCAGTATCACCGGCAAATTGAACCGCCCCTTGAGGCGGTTGGCGAAGCGGCGGCACAATGCGGTCAGCTCGTGCGGCGTGCCGTCGTCGTTGCCTGGCAGCCCGACCACCAGCGCGCCCGGCTGCCATTCGGCCAGCAGTGCCGCGATCCTGGCGAAGCGTGCGTCGGTTTTTTCTTCATCGATGATGGCCAACGGATTGGCATGGCGCAACAGGGTGTTGCCGACCGCGACGCCGATGCGTCTGGTGCCAAAATCGAATGCGAGAAGCGTACCCTGTGCGACGAAAGCCGGTGCGTGGATGACCGCCCCCTCAGGCATGCCCGGCATTCTCGACCAGCGAAGCATAATCCACGCCGAGCAGCGCCATCGCCGCAGGCAGGCGTTCCTCCGGCGGCAGGTCGAACAGGATGTGTTCCGAGGCTGGCACGGTCAGCCAGGCATTCTCGGTCATCTCGTGCTCCAGCTGCCCCTGATCCCAACCCGCGTAGCCCAAGGTGACGATCAGGTGGCGCGGCCCCTCGCCCTGGCCGACTGCTTCAAGGATATCCCGGGAGGTGGTCAGCGCCAGCCTGTCGTTGATGCGCAGCGTGGACTGCCAGTTACCCGGCATGTCGTGCAGCACGAAGCCGCGCTCGGTCTGCACCGGCCCGCCGAAATGCACCGGCATCTTTTCCAGTTCGGGCTGATGCAACGGAATGTTGATCTGGTCGAACATCTCGCCCAGCGTCAGGCTGATCGGGCGGTTCACCACGATACCCAATGCGCCGTTCTCGTTGTGTTCGCACACATAAGTCAGCGTGCCGGCAAAAGCTCCCTCCTGCATGGCGGGCATGGCAATCAGGAAATGATGGGCAAG
>DASTNS010000004.1:0-5937 GCA_035720625.1 Gallionella sp.
CTCAGTCCCTGAAGGAAAGCCCGATTCCAATTGCTTTCTGGTGATGGTTATAGTCAATTAAAGTCTCGCCGTAGCCCAACAGTCCTTGAAAATGCAGATAGTAGGCAGAGCTCTTCTCCCTTAAGGGATAAGCATAGTCAAGTTGCACGAACCCGCGATTCTGATTAAGGCTCAAATTATTGCGTAGCAGCACAGTGGTTATGTTTTTGACGCCGCCTTCCAGGCGGACAACAATATCTCCATAGCCCAGGTAGCTCTTGATATCCGGGTTGTCATCTTTCAGTACGCTTTCAGGCATGCGCCACCATCCGCGTGCAAGAACTGATACCGTTCGGCGATTCTCCCACTCCCATCCCCCCTGCACGTACAGACGATTCCAGCTCCGCGATTCAGGCCCGGCCTGCCCATTCGACTGGTGCACAAGCCCAAAATTAACCAGCTTTAATGGGCCGCCCTGCTTCGTTTCATGTGTTGCTATCAACTCGGGTTCGTAATTGCTTGCCCGGAACGGAGAGGAATTTCGGCTGTTCAGCATTTGCCAGTTGGATTGCTGGGTATAGGCACCCCATAGCCGAAAGAACCGGGAAAACGGATTAACATTTTCCGGGACTTCTGCCTTAAAGCTGAATTGGAACTTGGCTTCCACGGGATCAACGTCATAAGAGTACGATGTTTGGCCATTGGTCGGGGAAAATGGGTTTTTGTTGGTTCTGGAAGTGTCGCGGAAAATGAAGTAGCTTTGCCGGTGAGGAATTAGGGCATGGAACGATGGCGCTGTGGTTTTATTCCTGTTGCTGCCTGCCCTGTCATTGCCAGTATCAGTTGTTGCCTGCGCATCACCACAATCACCCAGATGCCACGCTCTGGCTAAATATGCGCCACATACCGTCACGCTCTGATCCTGTGGAATTCCCCCTGCAATTTCCGGCAAGCCATTTTCCCGGGTGGAACTCTGCCCGGAAGGCGCTGATTCGCTGCCGCCCGATGTGGCAGCTTCAATAGCATCGAAGCACTCCCAGCGCTTTTCTTTATTGGCCTCGCCGGGATTTTCATTCTCGCATTTTGAATAATCCCGTGCGCTCCTGCTGAAAGCCGATGGAGTAAATACAGCACACAGGCCGGCAAGCAAAACAGCAGCAGCATTACCTGGCTTCATAGCACAACCCCTTTTTTTCATAGGTCATCCGGTCTCGCAACTTTGGAAGGAGCCCTCGGTCTTGCGGGCAAATCATGCCCACGCTGCAAGTGTGGTAATAACGATGGCGGGCGGTTGCATCCTGCCCACCCTCTGTCGTACTGAGGTGTAATGCCGCTCTCCGCCAAGTGATATGGAGTGAACCGTAACTGGCTGGTTGAAATTCGTCAATACGCCAGAATATACAGCTTCGGGTGGCACAGGATTTATTGATCGCACCGATAATCTCACCGGCTTGCTGCTTGCCGTTGTTGCCCTAAAGGGGGCCGTGCGGCATAATTACCCCCTTTTTTGAAGCTGCGACAATTCAATCCGTCCAGGGTTGTTCAGGAGGCTTAGTGAGAGATGGCTGCAACGCGTAATGTAACCCCCCCCAAGTTTAATGACATTACCGGCGCGATCCGCATGCTGGCAGTGGATGCCGTGCAAAAGGCGAACTCCGGCCACCCCGGCGCGCCGATGGGCATGGCGGAAATCGCCGAAGTGGTGTGGAATCACCACCTGCGCCACAACCCGGCCAACCCGAAGTGGGCTGATCGCGACCGTTTTGTGTTGTCCAATGGCCACGGCTCCATGCTGGTTTATGCGCTGCTGCACCTGTCCGGTTACGACTTGCCGATGGAGGAACTGAAACGCTTCCGCCAGCTGCACTCCAGGACCCCAGGCCACCCTGAATATGGCTATACGCCCGGCGTGGAAACCACCGGCGGCCCGCTCGGCCAGGGCATCACCAACGCGGTGGGTATGGCCATGGCGGAAAAGTTGCTGGCTGCGGAATTCAATCGCCCCGGCCATGAAATCGTAAATCACCGCACCTACGTGTTCATGGGTGACGGCTGCATGATGGAAGGGCTCTCCCACGAAGCATGCGCGCTGGCCGGCACCTGGGGTCTGGGCAAACTGACTGCATTTTGGGACGACAACGACATCTCGATAGACGGCCATGTCGGCGGCTGGTTCACCGACGATACGCCGAAACGTTTCGAGGCCTACGGCTGGCATGTCATCCCCAACGTGCAGGGGCACGACCCGGAAGCGATCAACGCTGCGATCAACGCCGCCAAGGCGGTCACCGACAAGCCCACCCTGATTTGCTGCAAGACCATCATCGGCGCAGGCTCTCCCAGCAAGGCCGGCACGCATGACGTGCACGGCGCCGCACTCGGCGACGCCGAAGTGGCTGCAACGCGCGAGCATATCGGCTGGAAATATCCGCCGTTTGAAATCCCCAGGCATGTGTATGAGGCATGGGATGCGCGCACCAAGGGCGCGGGCCTGGAAAAACTGTGGAACAACAAGTTTGCCGAATACCGTGCCGCATTCCCGCAAGAGGCTGCCGAATTCGAACGCCGCATCAAGGGCGAGCTGCCGGCCAACTGGAAAGCACACGCGGCTGATGTCATCGCTAAGACCAACGAGAAAGCGGAAACCATCGCCACGCGCAAGGCCTCGCAAAACGCCATCAGTGCACTGGCCCCGGCGCTGCCCGAATTCCTCGGCGGCTCGGCCGACCTGACCGGCTCAAACCTGACCAACTGGACGGGCTGCAAGCATATTCGCGGCAAGAGCGTTGGCAACTACATCAGCTACGGCGTGCGCGAATTCGGCATGGCGCACATCATGAACGGCATGGCGTTGCACGGCGGCTTCCTGCCGTTCGGCGGCACCTTTTTGATGTTCTCCGAATACGCGCGCAATGCGCTGCGCATGTCGGCACTGATGAAACAGCGCGTGATCTATGTGTTCACCCACGACTCCATCGGTTTGGGTGAAGACGGCCCGACGCACCAGCCGGTCGAGCAAGCCGCAACACTGCGTTACATCCCTAATATGGAGGTATGGCGCCCATGCGACACGGTCGAATCCATCGCCGCGTGGATTGCCGCCGTAGAGCGCAAGGACGGCCCGAGCAGCCTGGTTTTCAGCCGCCAGAACCTGGCGTTCCAGAAGCGCGATGCGGCTCAGATTGCCAATATCCGCAAGGGTGCGTATGTGCTGGCGGAGGCTGCTGGCGGCAAACCGCAAGCGGTGATCATCGCCACCGGCTCGGAAGTAGCGCTGGCTCTGGAAGCGCAAAAAACACTGGCTGCCGAAGGCATCAATGTGCGCGTAGTGTCCATGCCGTCCACCAATGTGTTCGACAAGCAGGATCAGACATACAAGGACAGCGTCCTGCCTAGGGGTGTGAGGCGCGTGGCAGTTGAAGCAGGCGTGACCGGCGGCTGGTACAAGTACGTTGGGCTGGATGGCGCAGTGGTCGGTATGGATTGCTTCGGTGAATCCGCGCCCGCGCCGGAGTTATTCAAGCACTTCGGCATCACCGCGAGCAACGTGGTGAAGGCCGTGAAAAACGTGCTGTAAATATTTTTACGTAAATTTCTGGAGAAAAAAATGGCAATTCGTGTGGGTATTAATGGATTCGGCCGCATCGGACGCATGGTGTTCCGCGCAGCGGTACAAAACTTCCCTGACATTGAAATCGTTGGCATCAACGACCTGCTCGAACCGGAATACCTGGCCTACATGCTGCGCTACGACTCGGTGCATGGCCGCTTCAAGGGTAGTGTTTCCGTCGAGGGCAGCACTTTGGTCGTCAACGGCAGGAAGATCCGTTTGACCGCTGTCAAGGATCCTGCTGAGTTGAAGTGGAACGAAGTCGGTGCCGACATAGTCGTTGAGTCCACCGGTCTGTTCCTGACCAGGGAAACCTGCGAAAAACATATCGCCGCTGGCGCGAAGAAAGTCATCATGTCGGCGCCGTCCAAGGACGACACGCCGATGTTTGTGTACGGCGTGAATGACAAGACCTACGCCGGCCAGACCATCGTCTCCAATGCTTCATGCACCACCAATTGTCTCGCTCCAGTCGCCAAGGTGCTGAACGACAGCTTCGGCATCAAGCGCGGCCTGATGACTACGGTGCATGCCGCCACCGCCACCCAGAAGACCGTCGACGGCCCCTCCAACAAGGATTGGCGCGGCGGCCGCGGCATCCTCGAAAACATCATCCCGTCTTCGACCGGAGCCGCCAAGGCCGTCGGCAAGGTCATCCCTGAGTTGAACAAGAAACTCACCGGCATGGCCTTCCGCGTGCCGACCTCGGACGTGTCCGTGGTTGACCTGACCTGTGAGTTGAACAAGGAAACCACGTACGATGGCATCTGTGCCGCCATGAAGGCCGCTTCCCAGGGCGCGATGAAGGGCGTGCTCGGCTACACCGACCAGAAGGTGGTCTCCACCGACTTCCGCGGCGAGAATTGCACCTCGGTGTTCGATGCCGATGCCGGCATGGCACTGGACGGCACTTTCGTCAAGGTTGTCGCCTGGTACGACAACGAGTGGGGCTACTCCAGCAAGGTGCTGGAGATGGTGCGCGTCATCGCCAAATAAATCAGCTGGTAAGACAGCTTGTAGCTGGTGGCTTGTAGCTTTAGATGCCGTGCGCGGAGCGCGCACCTTGAATGGCTACCCGCTACAAGCTACAGGCCACTTTCTTCTCAGGAGAAAAAATGTCCGTTATCAAAATGACCGATCTGGACCTCAAGGGCAAGCGTGTCCTGATCCGCTCCGATCTCAACGTGCCCGTCAAGGACGGCAAGGTAACTTCCGATGCGCGCATCACCGCTTCGATGGCAACAATCAATTTCGCGCTGAAAGCCGGTGCGCGCGTGATGGTGACTTCCCATCTGGGCCGCCCGGAAGAAGGCGTTTATTCCGAAGAAAACTCGCTCAAACCGGTAGCGGATATTATCGCCAGCCGGCTGGGCAAACCCGTGCGCCTGATCAAGGACTGGGTAAATGGCGGTTTCGATGTTGCCGCGGGCGAACTGGTGTTGCTCGAAAACTGCCGTTTCAACAAGGGCGAAAAGAAAAACCTGGATGAAACCGCGAAAAAATATGCCGCGCTGTGCGACGTATTCGTGATGGATGCATTCGGCACGGCGCACCGCGCCGAGGCCTCGACCCACGGCGCGGCAAAATATGCACCGGTGGCTGCGGCCGGCATCCTGCTCATGGAAGAACTGGATGCGTTGGCCAAGGCGCTGCATAACCCGGCGCGCCCGATGGTGGCCATCGTCGGCGGCTCCAAGGTCTCCACCAAACTGACCGTGCTGGAATCGCTGTCCGAAAAATGCGAACAGCTGGTGGTCGGCGGCGGCATTGCCAATACTTTCCTCAAAGCTGCAGGCAGGAACGTTGGCAAATCGCTGTGCGAAGACGATCTGGTGCCCACCGCGCAGGCGCTGATGAAGAAAATGTCCGCGCGCGGTGCAACCATTCCCATCGCCGTGGACGTGGTGGTGGGCAAGAAATTCGATGCCGGCGAACCGGCCGTGCTGAAGAATGCCAATGACGTGGCTGAAGATGACATGATTTTCGATATCGGCCCCAGGTCAGCGCAGGAACTCGCCGACATCATCATGAAAGCCGGCACCGTGGTCTGGAACGGCCCGGTCGGCGTGTTCGAATTCGACCAGTTCGGCGAGGGCACCAAAAAGATCGCCAAGGCGATTGCCGAGACCAAGGCCTTCACCCTGGCGGGCGGCGGCGACACCATCGCCGCAATCCAGAAGTACGGCATCTACGACAAGGTGTCCTACATCTCCACCGCCGGCGGTGCCTTCCTTGAATTCCTCGAGGGCAAGAAATTGCCGGCGGTGGATATTCTGGAGCAACGTGCAATGAAAAAGGAATCCGGTTGCAGCTGCGGTTGCCGCGGATAATGGCAGTTCATGCTGCGT
>DASTNS010000005.1:0-26857 GCA_035720625.1 Gallionella sp.
GGTTGGCGGGGTCGTGCAGGATGGCGAGGTTGTAGCGCAGCGCGATCTGTTTGCGTGTCCGCCGCCTGCGGCCCATGAAGTATTCCGTGGTGGCCTGAACCGCGAATTCCTGGTGCTGGGGCGGGATGTCACTGGCGGCGATCGGCCGCACGCTGCGGATGCGCCAATGCTGGCCGCGGCGCTCGAAATAGGCGCGCAGCAACGGCGCATGCAGCAGGTTGAACAGCTGGCGGCTGAGCTGCTCGTGGCGGCTCGCCGCATTGTGGCCGAAGTAGATGTCGAGCTCGAATGCATCCGACTTGATGGTCTTCAGCGATTTCTGGATCAGCTCGTCCAGTCCCTCGGTCAGCAGCCGCACCATGTTCTGCGATTGCAAATCTTCGATGGTGCTCGTCCGCGGCAGCGGCCTGTGGCCGCGCGCCTCGGCGAGCAGCGAGACATAGTAGCCGAGCGTCTGGTAACGGTAGCTCTTGCACAGGTTGAACACGCGGGCGGTGCGGTCGCCGCCATAGGCCGGGTCGGTGAGGTAGGCGCGCGCCGGCACGACGCTCACGCCGGGAATGTCGAGCGGCCAGTCGTGCGGATTGTTGACTACGATCAGGTTGCTCATAGTGCCTTTCACATGGTGCGCCTGAGCAGCTTGCGCAATGCGGCAAGCGGGCGGGTGTTGAGCACGTCCTTCTTTTCCAGCCAGCCGCGCCGCGCCTGCCCGACACCGTAGCGCAGGTTGGCGAGATCGAAGGTACTGTGCGCATCCGAGTCGATACTCACCAGCACGCCTTCCTCCATGGCGCTCTGGCAGTGGCTGTCGAGCAGGTCGAGGCGCTCCGGGTGGGCGTTCAGTTCGAGGAAGCAGCCGCGCTGTCTGGCGTGGCGGATGATGCGCAGCATGTCCACGTCGTAGGGCTCGCGCTTCCCGATCATGCGGCCGCTGGGATGGGCGAGAATGGTGAAGTGCGGGTGATCCATCGCGCGCAGGATGCGCTCGGTCTGTCTGGCGCGCGACAGGTCGAAGCGGCTGTGCACCGCACCGACCACCAGGTCGAGCCGCGCCAGCACTCCATCCGGCAGATCGAGACTGCCGTCCTCGAGGATGTCCACCTCGATGCCCTTGAGCAGCGTGATGCCCTTGAGCTCGTCGTTGAGTCGGTCGATCTCGTCGCACTGCTTCGCGAGTTGTACCGGATCGAGGCCGTGTGCCACGGTGAGGCGGCGCGAGTGCTCGGTGATCGCGAGGTACTCCAGCCCGAGCGCCCTGGCCGCGAGCGCCATGTCATGCAGAGTATCGTGGCCGTCGCTGGCTTTGGTGTGCGCATGCAGATCGCCACGCAGATCGGACAGTTCCACCAGTTGCGGCAACCGTCCGGCGCGCGCCGCCTCGATTTCGCCGCGGTCTTCACGCAGCTCCGGCGGGATCCAGGGCAGGCCGACGGCGCGGAAAACCGATTCCTCGCTGTCTCCGGCGATGCGCTTTTCGCCGTGGAACACGCCGTACTCGTTGACCTTGAGGCCGAGCTGCTGCGCGCTGCGGCGGATCGCGATGTTGTGCGCCTTGGAGCCGGTGAAGTAGTGCAGCGCCGCGCCGTAGCTGGCCTGCGCCACGACGCGCAGGTCGACCTGCAGGCCGCATTTGAGCAGCACGCTGGCGCGCGTTTCGCCCGCGGAATACACCTCGACCACTTCGTCGTAGGCAGTGAAGCGCTGCATCACCGGGCTGTGCATAACAGTACTATCTGGGGCGGCGGTCACGATGATGTCCAGGTCGCCGACGGTCTCGCGCATGCGCCGGAAGCTGCCGGCCACGACCACCTGCTGCACGCCGGGAATGGCTTGCAGAAAGGCGCGCAGCGTTTCGGCATATTGCGCCGCGGTGGCGAGCTTGAAGCGGCGGCTCTGGCTGGCATGGGCTTGCACTGCCTGCAGGATGTTCTGCTCGGTCTTTTCGCCGAAGCCGTGCAGCGCGCGGATGCGGCCATCCTGCGCGGCGCGATGCAATTGCTCGACGGTCTGCACGTCGAGGTCGTGATACAGCGCCTTGACCCGCTTCGGCCCGAGGCCAGGGATCTTCAGCAGTTCGGCGATCGCGGGAGGCAGCTCGCGGCGCAAGCGATCCAGCAGACTGCAATGTCCGGTGGTGATGATCTCCTCGATCTTGGCGGCGAGGTCGGTTCCGATACCGGGCAGGCGGGTCAGGTCATCGCCGCGCTCCACCAATACGCGCGCCTCCTGCGGCAGGTCGCCGAGGATGCGCGCGGCGTTGCGATAGGCGCGGATGCGGAACGGATTCGCCCCTTCGATCTCTAGCAGGTCGGCGATCTCTTCGAAGATGGTGGTGATGTCGGCGTTATGGACAGACATATCGTTTTACCATCGTCGCGTCGGGTCCCATTGTCATCTGCGCGATACCCATGCGCGTCAGTTGGATATGCTAACGCCCCGCCGGCAAATGGCTATTCGTTGCTGAGATGCGGCTGCAAACCTTCCGCCGGTTGACCGGTTTCCGGGTCTGTCCAGCCAGCGATGCCGATTTCCGCTTCCGCCTCTTCCAGCGACTCGCCCTCTCCATAGCCGGTATCGTTTTGGCCTTGCATGTCCTGCACCGCTTCGAGCAGCGTTGGGAAGGGGCCATACAATTCGTCGGTGAGTTTATCCTGCCAGTAAAAACCATCCGGCCGTTCAATCACCCGCGTTTGGTCATAGCCGGGTGGAGTTTGTGGAATGGGTATAGTAGTGGTCATGATTACCTCCAATTAATGCATGCCGTAGTGGGTACGCCATGCCAAGTCAAACGCCATTTATTCGGCGCGAACCAGCAGCACCGGAATCGATGCCCCGCGCACCACGCCTTCGGCAACGCTGCCCAACAGCAAACGGCTTAAACCGGAACGTCCATGCGTGCCGATTACGATCAGGTCGGCCTGCCATTGCCGGGACTCATCCTCAATCACACTGGCGATGCGCTCCCCCTTCGCCTCAAGCAGTGCGGTTTCCGCCGTCGTGCCCGACTGCCGCACTTTTTCCGCGGCCTGTACAAGAGTACGTTCTCCGGTAAGCCGTACGGCTTCCCGCAGGGCGGCATAATCGATAAAAGCATAGCCCTCGGTATCAAGCGGAAAGATTTCCTCAAGCACATAAACCAGATGTAATTGAGCCTTGCCGTCCGCCAGTCTGGCGGCTTCCTGCAATGCCCGTTCGGAAGTCGTGCTGCCGTCGATTGGAACCAGGATGCGTCGATAGATAGCCATCATTTTTCCTTTCCTGTTTGATGCGCGTGCTATTCCGCTTCAATTCTATACCTCTTTTGAACCTGGAGCGGCCCACATGGCATTCGGGTTGATTTTCTAATGGCCGGGTACAGACCGGTGGCGTTATTTACGCAAATGCTTGCGCACAGTCCTGGCGTGCTCCGAAGCTTGGCAGGCGCGGCGGTAGGCCAGCAGGGTTTTCTGGGCGTGGCCCAGTACGCTGCCGCGCGGGTAATTGCCCGCCTCGTTTGCGTTGCCTGCCGGCAAGCCGGTGAGCAGCTCGATGCCCTCGCTGACATGCTCCACGGTGTAGATGTGGAACAGGCCCTGGGCGACGGCTTCGGCGATTTTGCGCTCCAGCATCAGGTGGCGGCGGTTGCGTTGCGGGATCAGCACGCCCTGGCTGCCATCCAGTCCGGCGGTTGTGCAGACGCGGAAGTAACCCTCGATCTTCTCGTTGATGCCGCCGACGGGTAATACTTCGCCATGTTGGTTGACCGCGCCGGTCACCGCGATGCCCTGCTTGAGCGGCAGCCCCGACAGTGACGAGAGCAGCGCATACAGTTCGGCGCAGGAAGCCGAGTCGCCCTCCACGCCGCTGTATTCCTGTTCGAACACGACGGATGCGTTGAGTGCGAGCGGCGTGTTGTGGGCAAATAGCGCGGACAGGTAGTTGTGCAGGATCAGCACGCCCTTGTCGTGGATCGGCCCGGACATTTCCACTTCGCGCTCGATGTTGAGCAGGCCGTCGTCGCCGGCATAGGTGCGCGCCGTGACGCGCACCGGGAGGCCGAAACGGTAATCCCCGAGGTCCATCTGGGTCAGGCCGTTGAGCTGGCCGATCTTCTCGCCATGCAACGCGATCAGCAGGTCGCCATCGGCGATGGCTTCCTGCAGGCGCTGGTCGGGGTAATCGTGGCGAAGGGTGCGTGCCGCCACTGCTGCCTCGACATCCGCCGCCTCGACCAGGCGGCCGGCGCGGGCGCTGCACAGCGCGGCGCTTTCCATTACCAGCGCCTCGGTGCGCGCGAAGATCGCGCTTTGGCGCGATTGGTCGTCCGCTTCGCGGTGTCCATCCTCCAGCAGACGCGCGACCGCGGCGGCGGAAAAATGCGGCAGCCCCAGTTTCCGGCAAGTGTGGGCGACGAAGATGGCTGAGGCGCGGCGGGTCTCGGCGCTGGATGAAAAGCTTTCGGCAAAATCCACCTTGACGCGGAAGCGGCGCGCGAACTCCGGATCTCCCTCCTGCAACTCGTAATACAGTTCGCGCGAGCCGATCAGCACGATCTTGACATCGACATCCACCGCCTCGGGTTCGAGCGAGACCGCCGCGATCGGGGTGTAGGTCATGCCCGGCTCCTCGATCTGCAAGCGGCCGCTGCGCAGCACGCGCCGCAGTTTCTCCCACACCAGGCCGTCGGCCAGCAGGTCGCGCAGGTGCAGCATCAGGAAGCCGCCGTGCGCCTTGTGCAGGCTGCCGGCGCGGATGCGCGAAAAATCGGTCACCAGCACATCGTTCTCAGTCTGATATTCGATGCTGCCGAACAGCGCGCGGAACAACGGGTTGTCCTCGACGATCACCGGCGCACCTTCCCGGCCGTCGTTGTCCACGACCAGGTTGACGCGGTAGCGGGACAGCACCTTGCCCAGCGCCTCCTGGCGGATATCGTCGTCGGTATCGGAAACCTTGAACAGTTCCAGGTTGTCGAGCACATCGTGTATGACTTGTTCCAGATAGGCGCCGAGCTTGACGGAATCCTTGATCTGCTTCTTCAGGCCGACGCGGATTTCCTGTAATTCGCGATCCAGCAGCGGCTTCACCACCTGGCGCCGCAATGCCGCCAGCGCCTCGTTCATCACTCGTTCCATCGGCCGGGTCTTTTCGAAATAACGGCTGATCTCGGCGCGCAGTTCCTGCTCGGCCTGCTCGATCTCGGCGCGGCGTTCCTTCGGCATGGCGAGCACTTCATCCTCGGTCAGTGCGTGGCCTTTTTTGCCGCGCAATGTGAAAAGCATGTGTCCGGATTCACGGTGCATTGTGAAATTGCGGGCTTCGGCAAAGGCCTCGAGTTCGGCGTAGGCCTTGGCTTCTTCCTCCTTGTAGGATTTCTCGATACGCACGCTTTCGGCCTTGAAATCCTGCCCGTCCAGATGCTGGGGTATTTCGACCTGCAGCGTTTTCATCATCCGCGTCATGAACTGGCGCAGCAGGCGTCCCTGCCCGGTGGGCAGGCGCAGCGCACGCGGCCTTTCCGGTGTATCGAAGTTGTGCAGATAGCACAGGTCGGGCGGCGCCGCCCGGTCCGTGGCCGCCGTCTTCATCGACTGCTGCAGCAGCGAGGAGCGGCCGCTGCCGACTTCGCCCAGCACGAACAGGTTGTAATCCGGCTGATCCATGCCGAGGCCGAAGCGGGCGGCCTTCTCCGCGCGCCCTTGCCCGATCCACGGTAGCGCCTGTTCCAGCAATTCGGAAGTATCAGCGAACCCGAGCGTATCGGGACCGATGGTGAGGCGCAGCTCGGCGGGAGTCAGGTTGGAGATCGGCATAGGGATGTTTGCAGTTTGTGTATATTGGCGATCCTGTTAAAAAACCGATTAGCCACAGATTTACACGGACAAACACGGATAAAACATCTGTGTCAATCCGTGTTCATCCGTGGCTCAATTGCGTTTTTCAAGTTAGTCAAGATTAAACGCCTTATGCCGTTTCATGGCAAGCCGGACTCCACTGAGGCCTGCAGGATGCGGCGCCGTTTTAATCGCACCACCACCCAGTATATCGCCAGCGCGGCGATGATGTGTTTTGTCGTGTGCCCACTGACCACGCCGGTCAATGCGGCGATCTGATGATCCGTGAGGTCGTACAACAAGGCCAGCAGGTAGAGCCCGATGACGGCCATGATGTCCTTGTCGCCGCTGTAGCGCGGCGGATAGAGCAGGAGCAGCAGCGGGATCAGCAGCAGCGGATAGAGCTGCATCAGGCCGTAGGCGCGCAGGTCGCCGCTGCCGCGCATTTCGCTCCAGCCCCAGTAGCCCACGCTGCCCAGACCGGCAGCGAACAGCAACGGCAGCAGGCGCAGCCCGGCGGACAGGCTGACGCGCTCGCACAGGATCGCGGCGAACAGGGACATCAGCGCCAGCGAGATCGCCGCGCGATCCCACACCAGCCGGCTGTTGTCGGGGGCCAGGTGGTAGTAACCGGAGCCGAGGCCGACCAGGGTCGCGGCAAGGAAGAACAGGCGGTAGGGCAGGGCCTCGCGCTTATCGATGAAGGCGCGTCGTCCCGTTTCACCGGAGAGGAAAAGCAGCCCTGCCAACCCTGACAGCACGAACAATGCATTGGATGCGATATCGAAGCAGCCGGTCATGCCGAAGCAGGCATGCCGGTCGGCGAATTGGTGATATTGCAGCGGCTGCGGGATGCGCGGCAGCATCCATATCAGGCTGGCCATTGCCGCGGCGAGCAGCCACAGGCCGAGCGCCTTTTTGTCAGGCGGAAGCGGCATCGACCAGCCTTTGATAGATCGCGAAATCGCCGGCGGAAAAACAGCAGAAGATCACTTCGCGGACCGCGCCGAGTTGCGGCAGCGATGCACGGACGGTTTCAACTGCGACGTGCGCGGCCAGCTCCAGCGGATAGCCATAGACGCCGGCGCTGATGCACGGGAACGCAATACTGTGTGCACCATGGTCGGCGGCAACCTGCAGCGAGTTGCGATAGCAGGAAGCCAGCAGCTCCGGCTCGCCGTGCGTGCCGCCGCGCCACATCGGGCCGACCGTGTGGACGATGAACTTCGCCGGCAGGCGATAGCCCCTGGTGAGCTTCGCTTCGCCCGTCTTGCAGACGCCCAGCAGGCGGCATTCTTGCAGCAGCTCCGGCCCGGCGGCGCGGTGGATCGCCCCGTCCACGCCCCCGCCACCGAGCAGCGAAGAATTGGCGGCGTTGACGATCGCATCGACCTGGAGCGTGGTGATGTCGCCCTGCATCACGCGAAGCATGGATGTCATAGTAACCTCCTTGGGAAATCGAAAAATGCAGTCCAGTTGAACAGGCTGATGCGCTCCGGATTAAACGCCTTATCTTTCGGCATCACAAGCGCCATCCGAACCCCGATAGCCTGTTATAGTAAGCGCCTCAACGCATTATTTGAGGCAGACATGGCAGTCGAAACCGAACTCAAATTGCGCATTACCCCGGAGCAGCTTGCCAGGCTGAAGCGGCATCCATTGCTCAGGGAGCATCAAGTCACGCCTCCCGTCGCGCGCCGCCTGCACAACATCTACTACGACACGCCGAAGCTCGAATTGCATAAATCGGCAATGGCGCTGCGTCTGCGCCGCGCCGGGCGGCAATGGCTGCAAACCCTGAAGGGCGGCGGCTCGGTCAAGGCCGGGATGCACCAGCGCAACGAATGGGAGGTGCCGGTGAGCCGCGCGGCTCTGGATCTTTCCTCACCGCAAACGGCGGAGTGGGAAAAATATCTGCCGCTGCCGCTGCGCAAAAAATTGCAGCCGGTTTTCGTCACCGATTTTTCCCGCACTAGCCGCATGCTGGACTGGCAGGGTGCGCAAATCGAACTGTGCATGGATCACGGCGAGGTGCGCACCGAGCAGCGCAGCACGCCAGTCTGCGAATTGGAGTTGGAACTGAAATCCGGCGAGCCGGCGCAGTTGTTCGAACTGGCATTGGCGCTGCTGGAGATCGTGCCGCTCGAGCTGGAGCCGGTCAGCAAGGCGGAGCAGGGTTACCGGCTGTTGATGGGGCATGCCGACAAGCCGGTCAAGGGCGTCGCGCCGTCACTTACCAGGACAGCCACCTTGGCAGAGACGCTGCAAACGCTGATCTGGTCATGCCTGCTGCATCTGCAGGGCAACCTGCGCGGCGCGATGGCCAGCGACGATGCGGAATATCTCCATCAGATGCGGGTCGCCCTGCGGCGTTTGCGCGTGGTGCTGCGCATGGTCAAAAAATTCCGCGCCGATGAAGCGCTGAGTGCATTGAGCAGGGACATTGCGGCGTTGTGCGTCGCGCTGGGGCGGATCCGCGAATGGGATGTGTTCATCGCCGGGACGCTGCAGCCGATGTGCGCGCGCATGGCCGGCCATGCCGGTTTGCAGGCCATGCTGGCGGCCGGCGAACAACAACGCGCGGCGTGCTATGCCGGGTTGCGCGGCGCGCAACAGGCGCGCGAACTGCAGCGTTTGCTGCTGCAGTTCGCGCTGTGGATGAACGGCGCGTATTGGCAGCCGCAAGGGACGGCTGTGCCGCCGGCGCACGATTTTGCCACGCGCCGTTTGCGCAAGCTGGCCAAACGCTTCGCCCAGGCCGGACGGCAGCTGGACACCCTAGATGACAAGCGGCTGCATGCGCTGCGCATCCTCACCAAGAAGCTGAGGTACAGCACGGAATTCTTTGCCGCGCTGTACGACAGGCAGAAGACCGGGGCATTCCTCGCCGCATTGAGCGAGGTGCAGGAGGTGCTCGGGCAGATCAACGATGTGGCGGTGGCGCACCGCCTGCTGGACGAACTCGCGGTGCTGCCGGATTTGTCCGCACACCAGGAAGCGGTCGCGCTGGCCAAGGGCTGGATCGCGCACGGCCTGTCCCGCCAGCTCGGCGCATTGCGCAAGGCCATCCGGCGTTTCGCCAATCAGGCCGAATTCTGGAATAAATAGGTTTTTGGTACGATAAATTTCACCGCCGACTAATGGAGTCAGCCCACTTGGAACAGGTTACCCCATCCATGCAACTTGCAGGCGAGGCCATCGGCACGGTCGAGGAGGTGCATGGGCCGGTGGTGGACATCGTCTGCGACCGCCTGCCGCCGTTGCACCAGTCGCTGTTCTGTGCTCTCGACGGCGAGCGCTGTATTTTTGAAGTTTACCGCCACCTTGACGAGCGCCGTGTGCGCGCCATTGCCTTGCACCCCACCGGTGGACTCAGGCGCGGCCTGCCGGTATTCGACAGCGGCGGGCCGCTGCGTATTCTGGTTACGCCGGATTGCCTGAACCGTTTGCTCGATGTGTTCGGCGCGCCGCTCGATGGCGGGCTGCCGCTGGCCGCCGGGGAAATGCGCAACATCATTGCGCGCCCGGCATCGCTGGCGGAAACCGTTCCTGCCGAAGGCATCCTCGAATCCGGCATCAAGGTGATCGACCTGCTGTGCCCGTTCGTCAAAGGCGGCAAGACCGGGTTGTTCGGCGGCGCGGGGGTGGGCAAGACGGTGCTGATCATGGAGTTCATGCACGCCATCGTCAGCCTGCATCAGGGCGTGTCGGTATTCGCCGGTGTCGGCGAACGCATCCGCGAGGGCCACGAGGTATGGCACGAAATGCAGGATGCCGGCGTGATGCCGCACACGCTGATGGTGTTCGGTCAGATGGACGAATCGCCCGGCGTGCGCTTCCGCGTCGGCCTGTCTGCCGTGGCTTATGCAGAATACCTGCGCGATACGCTGGGCAAGGAAGTGCTGCTGCTGATGGACAACGTGTTCCGCTTCGTGCAGGCGGGCAGCGAGATTTCCGGCCTGCTCGGTCGCATGCCGGCCACGGTCGGCTACCAGCCGACGCTGATGAGCGAGGTGGCGGAACTGCAGGAGCGCATCATTTCCACGCGCAGCGGCGACATCACCGCGGTGCAGGCGGTGTACGTGCCGGCGGACGACATGACCGACCCGGCGGTGAGCACGATCCTGTCGCACCTCGACACCATGGTGATCCTGTCGCGCAGCCAGGCGGCGAAGGGGATCTATCCGGCGGTCGATCCGCTGCTGTCGTCGAGCAAGATGATGGATCGCAGCTTCCTCGGCGACCGGCATTACAGTATCGCCGAAGGGGTGCGCGGGCATCTCGCGCGCTACAAGGAGCTGGAAGACATCATCGCGATGCTCGGGCTGGAAGCGCTGTCGGAAAAAGACCAGCGCATCGTGCTGCGCGCGCGCAGGTTACAGCGTTATCTCACCCAGCCGTTTTATGTAGTAGCGGCGCATACCGGCATCAAGGGTGTGTCGGTGACGCTGGAACAGACGCTTGCCGATTGCGAGGCCTTCCTGCGCGGCGACTACGACGCCGTTTCAGAGGAGCAATGCTACATGCGCGGTGCCATGACCGACTCCGGGCAGGGAGTGGCGGTATGAAAACTTTTGCCATGCACCTGCAGAGCGCGACTCAGTACGAGCATATCGAGGGCGTGATCAATTTCGTCGGTGAGGACGAGTCAGGCAGTTTCGGCATCCGCGCCCGCCATGCGCGCATGATGACTGCGCTGACCTACGGCCTGGCGCGCTATCAGTTGCGGGACAGCAGTTGGCGTTATCTTGCCTTCCCGCGGGGTATCCTTTATTTTGTAAACAATGCACTTTACATCAGCACGCGGCGCTTCCTGCACGACGCGGATTATCAGCGCATCAGCAAGGGATTGCTGGAGCAACTGCTCAAGGAAGAGGAAGAGCTGCGGGTAATCAGGGAAAGCCTGTATCGTTTGGAGCAGGAGATGTTCCGGCGTTTATGGCGGATGGGACGACGCGGAGCCGGAACATGAATGACGAACAGTTGCGCAGATCGGTGGAGAAACAGGTGAAGCGCATGCAGCGCGCGGAGAAGGAGCGCCCCACGCTGCTGGCGCAGTCGGTGTTCATGGGTACGCTGGCATTGTTGTTCGTGCTGCCGGTGATCCTTGGTGCCTATCTCGGCAACTGGCTGGACGGCATGGCGCAGGGTTATTCGATCCGCTGGACGATAGGGCTGATCTTTGTCGGGCTGATTGTCGGCATCATAAATGTCTATATGTATATCCGGGAGCATGACTGATGGAAGCGGCAGCCGTCTGGTTTCATATCGGGCCGTTCGCGATCTCCTCCATCGTGGCGACCACCTGGGGGATGATGCTGGCGCTGACGCTGTTCTGCTGGCTCGCCACGCGGCGCCTGACACTCGATCCCGGCCCGCTGCAGACCATGCTGGAAGGTGCGGTTTCCGCGATCGAGGCTGCGATAGCCGCGGTACTGCCGGAGCGCGCGCAACTGCTGCTGCCGTTTATCGGCACGCTGTGGATCTACATCGTGATTTCGAATCTGCTCGGCCTTGTTCCGGGGCTCAGCTCGCCCACGGGAAATCTGTCGGTGACCGCCGGTCTTGCGCTGCTGGTATTCCTGTCGGTGCACTGGTTCGGCGTGCGCAGCGAAGGGTTGCGGAGCTATCTCAGACACTATCTCAGTCCCACCCCGATCCTGCTGCCGTTTCATCTGATCAGCGAAGTGACGCGCACCGTTGCGCTGGCGGTGCGTCTGTTCGGCAATATCATGAGCCTGGAAATGGCGGCTTTGCTGGTGTTGCTGGTGGCCGGGCTGCTGGTGCCGGTGCCGCTGCTGATGCTGCACATCGTCGAGGCAGTGGTGCAGGCGTATATTTTCGGCATGCTGGCGCTGATCTACGTGGCGGGCGCCATGCAGTCGCAACAGAATCTTGAACGAAACGAGGAAGGGGATGGCAATGAATGACATGACATGGTTTACGGTACTTTCCACCGTAGGGGCGGCCCTGGCGATTGCGCTCGGCGTGATGTTCCCGGCGCTGGCGATGGGGCGCGCAGTCAGCCAGGCACTGGATGCGCTGGCGCGCCAGCCGGAAGCGGAGAAATCGATCACGCGCACCCTGTTCATCGGCCTCGCGATGATCGAATCGCTGGCGATCTACGTGCTGGTGATCGTGCTGATCATCCTGTTCCGCAATCCGTTGCTGCAATATCTGATCAAGTAAGCGGGCTGGCCGTGGAATTCGACTGGACGACCTTCATTCTCGAGATCATCAACTTCCTGATCCTGGTCTGGATCCTGAAGCGGTTTTTGTATCGCCCGGTACTCGGTGTGGTTGCCCGGCGCCGCGCCGGCATCGAGAAGATGCTGGCCGATGCCCGGCGCATCGAGGCCGAAGCGGGCGAACTCAGGCAGCAGAACGAGCGCCGCTTGGCGCAATGGGAGGAAGAAAAGGAAGCGGCGCAGGCGCGGCTGCGCGAGGAGCTGGCAGCGGAGCGCGAGCGCCTGATGGCCGCGCTGGAGGCCTCAATCGCCGAGGAGCGCGAACGGCGGCGCGTGCTGGACGAGCGGCATCAACGCGACTTCGAGCGCGCGGTCGAGGAGCAGGGCATCGCGCAGGGCGCGGCGTTCTCTGCCAGGTTGCTGGCGCGGCTTGCCACGCCGGAACTGGAGGCGCGGCTGTATGCGCTGTTGTTGGAGGATTTGCGCGGTCTGCGCGCCGAGGACAAGCGTGCCGTGGCGGATGCCGCCGCTGCGCCCGGATTGCAACTCAAGGTACAGAGCGCATTTGTGCTCGACGAAGGCAGGCGGGGCGAACTAGCGCGTGCGCTGGCCGAGGCGACGGGCAGGGCGCTGCCGGTCGAATACCGCGAGACCCCGGAGCTGCTGGCGGGATTCCGGGTGAGCATCGGGCCGTGGATCCTGCACGCCAACCTGCGCGACGAACTGAAATTTTTCAGCGGTGTGCTGCGCCATGCCGAGTGAATTTAAATTTTGTGGCGAGGAAGTTTGTGGGTGCGGATTTATCCGCACGAAATGGGCGAATGAATTCGCCCCTACCAAGTTCGCGGTGAATGGTTATGCCGGACGCTGATTCGCCGCTCGTCACGCAGGCACAGTGGGTGGAACAGTATTATTATGCGCTGCGTTTGTCGGAGCAGGGCACGGTGGTTTCGGTCGGCGACGGCATCGCCTGGATCAGCGGGTTGCCTTCGGCGTGCATGGATGAGATCGTGCAACTCGAAGACGGCAGCAGCGCGCTGGTATTCCACCTGGCGCGCAACCGGATAGGGGCGATCCTGTTGCGCCAAACCAAGCGGCTGGCGGCCGGCACATCGGTCTTCCTGACCGGCAGGCGGCTGAGCATCGGCGTCGGCGACGATTTACTGGGGAGAGTGATCGACCCGCTCGGTGTGCCGCTTGACGATGGCGGGCCGCTTGATCCCGGCGCGCACCGTTTGCTCGACGTGCGCTCACCGCCCATCATCGCGCGGGATTTTGTGACGCAGCCGCTGTACACCGGCAACAAGATCGTCGATACGCTGATTCCCATCGGCAAAGGCCAACGCCAGCTGCTTATCGGCGACAACGGCAGCGGCAAGAGCGCGCTTGCGCTCGATACCGTAATCAACCAGCGCGGTAAAAACGTCTATTGTGTGTACGTCTTGATCGGGCAGAAGCGTTCCGCCGTGGTGAATACGATAGCGACGCTGCGGCGCGCGAATGCGCTGGCCTATACCACGGTCGTGGCGGCTGAGGCGACTGCCATGCCCGGCCTCAAATATCTAGCGCCGTTCGCCGGTTGCACCGTGGCCGAGGCGTGGATGGCCGAAGGGCGGGACACGCTGGTGGTGTATGACGACCTGACCACCCATGCGCGCAGCTACCGCGAGCTTTCGCTGCTGCTGCGCCGCCCGCCGGGGCGCGAGGCTTATCCCGGCGATATCTTTTACCTGCATGCGCGGCTGCTGGAACGCTCCACGCGCCTGTCGGCGAAGCAGGGCGGCGGCAGCATGACCGCGCTGCCGATTATCGAGACCGAACAGGGCGAGATCGCATCCTACATCCCGACCAACCTGATTTCGATCACCGACGGACAGGTTTATCTGGATCACGATCTGCTTGCGCGCGGTTTCCTGCCGGCGATCGATGTCACCCGCTCGGTGTCGCGTATCGGCGGCAATGCCCAGCATCCCAACATCAAGAAGGAAGCGGGACGCATGAAACTGGACTACCTGCAGTTCCTCGAACTGGAGGTGTTCACCCGTTTCGGCTCGCGGCTGGAAGCCGGCATGGAAGCGCGCATCCGGCGCGGCCAGGTGCTGCGCGAAATGCTCAAGCAGGATCTGCTCGCGCCCTTGCCGATCGAATTCCAGATGGCGTGGCTGGTGGCCTACAACGAGGGGCTGTTCGACAACCTCGAGCTGGGGCGGGTGAAACCGCGCATGGAACTGCTGCAACGGCAGGTGGAGCGCGCCGGATTGAGCATAGACGAAGGGCGCGACCAGTGGAAAAGCCTGGTGCATGCGTGGTTGAGCGAGGCGGCCGGTGAGCAAGCGGCGTGAAGTAAAGGAGCGTCTGGCCACGCTGGACGAGATCGACGGCATCATGATCGCGATGAAGAACCTCGCCCTGCTGGAAACGCGCAGGCTTGCGGCTTTTCTCGCCACGCAGCGCCGCGCAGTGGCCGGCATCGAGGCGGCCGCGCAGGACTTTCTCGGCTTTTATCCGGAAACCGCGGCGCACCCCGGCGGCGCGCGGCAGCTGCTGCTGGTGGTCGGTTCCGAGCGCGGCCTGTGCGGCGACTTCAACGAAACGCTGCTGGCGCCGCTGGACGCCGCCACGCGGCAGGAGGATGCGCCACCGGTGGTGGTGGGGCGCAGGCTGGAAGCCAAGCTGCAAGACGACCGGCGCATCGCCGCCTTCGTCGAAGGCCCCGGTGTGGCGGAGGAAGTGCCGGCGGCGCTGGTGCGCCTGGCCGGCGTGCTCGGCGAGCTGCAGCAGCAGCGGCCGGAGGAAGCGTGGCGCATCGGCGCGCTGTACCACGACGACGAGAGCGGCACACCGCGGCTGCGCCAGTTGCTGCCGCTGGAGTTGCCCAAGACGAGGCCGGCTTATTCGTATCCGCCACTGCTCGACCTGGAGCCGGCGCAGTTCCTGGCGCAGCTCACCAGCCAGTATCTTTATGCCGTGCTGCACGAGGTGTTTTACGCCTCGCTGATGGCGGAGAACCGCAAGCGGCTGGAGCACATGGACAGCGCCATTCGCCGCCTGGAGAAAGACGAAGCCAAGCTGCGGCTGCGCTACAACGCGTTGCGCCAGGAAGAGATCATCGAGGAAATCGAGATTATCATGCTGAGTGCCGAGGCGTTGGCGGACCAGATGATTGATTAGTCATCGCGTGGTATGTGCCGATAACGTGCATGGATGGTTGCCCGTCTCGACCTGGATGGTGGTGTGGTCGATGTCGAACTCATCGTGCAAGGCGTTCGCAATGCGGCACAGAAAATCGTCATCGGGTTGCCCGTCCGGCATGACGAGGTGGGCAGTCAGGGCGGTTTCCGAGGTACTCATCGCCCATACATGCAGGTCATGGATCGCGCTGACGCCAGGCAGGCCGGACAGGTAATCCGACACATTGTCCAATTCGATCGAGGCTGGCACGCCATCCAGCGAAAGACGCAGTGCGTGACTTAGCAGGTCCCAGGTGCCGAGCAGGATTACCAGCGCAATCACCAGACTGATCGCCGGATCCAGCCATGTCCAGCCGGTCCAGATGAATAGCACGGCGGCGATGACCACCCCGAGCGAGACCAGCGCATCCGCCACCATGTGCAGGAACGCGCCGCGCAGGTTGAGGTCGTGCCGGTTGCCTGCCTGCCTGCTGTTCGGCATGAACAGCCAGGCGGTGAAGCCGTTGATCGCGATACCGATGGCGGCCACCAGCATGACGATGCCGCCCTGGATCGGCACGGGATTGGAGAATCTGGCGATGGCTTCCCAGACGATGCCGCCTGTCGCAACCAGCAGGATCAGCGCATTGAACGTTGCCGCCATGATGGTCGCGCGCCCCAGGCCGTAGGTGTGTTTCCGGCTGGGGCGCAGCCGTGCCAAGTAGAAGCCGCCCCATGCCATCAGCAGGCCCAGCACGTCGCTCAGGTTGTGGCTGGCGTCGGAGAGCAGCGCTAGCGAATCCGTCTGCCAGCCGTAATATGCCTCCACCAGTACGAACAACACATTGAGCGCGATGCCGATGGCAAAGGCGCGGCCATAGTTGTGGCTATGCGGGTGGCTATGAGCGCCCATGCGGTCTCCTTGCGGCGGATGAAACGCCTAGAGTCGGGGAGGGGTTAGCCACGCGTATTCGACTGCGTCCCGAATTGCGCCAGATCGACCGGCAGCTGCGGCTGCCAGCCTGCTTTGCGGTGCTCCGCGATGACGTTGGTGAAGATGCCGCCGCGCACATAGAACTTGGCGGTCAGGCGCATGAAGCGCGGCTCGGTGGCGGCGACCAGGTCATCGAGGATGCGGTTGGTGACGTCCTCGTGGAAATGCCCTTCGTTGCGGAACGACCAGATATACAGCTTGAGGCTCTTCAGCTCGATGCATTTCCCGTCAGGGATGTAATCGAGGATCAGCGTGGCGAAATCCGGCTGGCCGGTCTTGGGGCACAGACAGGTAAATTCGGGGATTTCCATGTGGATGTGGTAATCGCGCTGCGGGTTCGGGTTGGGGAAAGTTTCCAGCATTTTGCTTGGTCGTGTGGTCATTTGGTGAGGTATCCCGCTTCGGTTAGAATAGCGCGCATTATAACGTTGCGATATCCAAATTGCGTCTTTCCCAAATCAAGCTAGCCGGTTTCAAATCCTTCGTTGATCCCACGCACATTGCGCTGCCGGGGCAGATCGTGGGCGTGGTCGGGCCGAACGGTTGCGGCAAGTCGAACGTGATCGACGCGCTGCGCTGGGTGCTGGGTGAATCAAAGGCCTCCGCGTTGCGCGGTGAGACCATGCAGGACGTGATTTTCAACGGGTCGAGCAAGCGCAAGCCGGTGTCGCGCGCCAGCGTGGAGCTGATTTTCGACAATTCGCTGGGCAAGGCTGCCGGGCAGTGGTCGAGCTACGCGGAAATTTCCATCAAGCGCGTGTTGCAGCGCGACGGCGATTCCAGCTACCACATCAACAACCAGCACGTGCGGCGCAAGGACATCACCGACATTTTTCTCGGCACCGGGCTGGGTCCGCGCGCCTATGCGATCATCGAGCAGGGCATGATCTCGCGCATCATCGAGGCCAAGCCTGAGGAACTGCGCGTGTTCCTCGAGGAAGCGGCGGGCGTTTCCAAATACCGCGACCGGCGCCGCGAGACCGAGTTGCGCATCGGCGATACGCGCGACAACCTGCTGCGCATCAGCGACATCCTGCAGGAACTGGAAAAGCAACTGGTGCATCTCGCCGAGCAGGCCGAAGTGGCCAAGCAATACCGCGCGCTGGAAACGCAGCGCGACACCACACAGCATCTGTTCTGGCTGGTGAAGAAACAGGAGGCCGAGACACAGCGCGCCAGGTTTGCGCTAACGATGGAGAAGACCCGCACCGAACTGGAAGCGGAAACCGCGCGGCTGCGCGACATTGAAAGCCAGCTGGAAACCGCGCGCAGCGGGCATTACCAGCTTTCCGACGCGCTGCACGTCAAGCAGGGCGAACTGTATACCGCGAATGCCGAGATCGCGCGGCTGGAGCAGCACATCAAGCATGTCGCCGAGCAGCGCCAGCGCATGGCGCAACAGATCGTCAACACTGAAAAACAGATCGAACAGCAGCAGCATCAGCGCCAGGGTATCCATTCTTTGCTGGAGCACTGGCAGCGCCAGCAGGACGGCGCAGCCGTCAAGGTTGCCGAGGCGGAACAGCATGCGCAGCGGGAAGGGGCGAACCTGCCGCAGGCCGAAGAGGCGGCGCGCATTGCACAGGAGCGTTACAACGCGCTGCAACGCGAACAACTGCAACTGCAGCAGCAATTGCTGCTGGCCGATACCCAGCGCGAACATCTGCAGCGCAACATCCAGCAACTGGAGTCGCGCCGCCTGCGCCTGCTGCTGGAGAAAGACAACCTGCCGCGCCCCGATGGCGGCGCGCTGCAAGACGCACAGCAGCAGATGATCGAGCTTGAAATGACGCGCGAGGAGCAGCTGGCAAAGCTGACGCACTTGCAGGAACAGTTGCCGCTGGCCGATAACGAACGGCGCAACCGGCGTGACACATTGCAGCAGCAGGAGCGCATGCTGGCGCAGACCGAGGCGCGCCTGCATGCGCTGCAGCAATTGCAGCAGCACCTCGACAACGACAAGAACCTCAACGCCTGGCTGCAACGCCACCAGCTCGAAAAACTGCCGCGCCTGTGGCAGGCCGTCCGCATCGAGAACGGCTGGGAAGACGCGCTGGAAGCGGTGCTGCGCGAGCGGCTGAACGCGATCGCCATGCCGTCACTGGGGGATGTGGCGACGTGGGGCGACGCGCCGCCGGCGAAACTCGCGCTGTTTGCGCCGGACGCCACCGCCGGACAAAACAGCATCGTTGAGACAAATCAACTGACGCCCTTGCTGAGTTACGTGCAATGCCAGGATGAAAAGATAAAACCGGTCATGCGCGACTGGCTGACGCATGTGTATGCGGTGGCGGACGTGGCGCAGGCGTATGCGCGGCGTGCACAGTTGCCGCCAGGCGGCTGGTTCGTGACTCCGCAAGGTCATCTGGTCGGCGCACACAGCGTGCTGTTCCATGCACCGGACAGCCAGTTGCACGGGGTGCTGGCAAGGCAGCGCGAGATCGAGCGGCTGGAGCAGGAGCTGGCGGAACAGGATCGCCAGGCGGAATCTTCTAGGCAGCAGGTCGCGCAGGCCGAGCAGCGCCATCAGTCCATCGAGGCGCAGATCGCGCCGCTGCGCACCGCCGGCAACGAGCTGCAGCAGCGCCTGCACAGCCTGCAGATGCAGATACTCAAGCTGAATCAGGCGCTCGAGCGCAGCACCGAGCGCACCATGCAGATCGAGCGTGAGATGCAGGAACTGGCCGAACTGCTGGGCAGCGAGCAGCGCCAGCAGCAGGGTGTCGATGAACAGATGGCGATATTGCGCGAGCAGGTCGCCGCGTTCCATGCGCAAGTCGACGAGGCGCAGCACCAGGCCAACCAGCAGGACAGCGCATTGCGCGAGCAGCGCGGGCGTGCACAGCAGGCGCAACATGCGTTGCAGGAGGCACACTTCTTCGCCAAGACCTGTACGGAGAAGATTGCTGACCTGCAACACAACATCCGGCAGATTGCCGAGGCGCTGGCGCAATTCGAGCAGAACCTGACGCAGTTGCGCGCCGAATTGTCGGGCGGCGAGGATGAAACGGCAAAGCAGCAATTGCAGGCCGCCCTGCAAACACGCCAAGCCAGCGAACAAGCGCTTGCCGACGCGCGCAACACGCTGGAAAATGCCACGGTCAACCTGCAAAAACTCGAGCAGGAACGCCTTACCTGCGAGCACAAACTCAATCCGCTGCGCGAAAAACTCAATGAACTGACGCTCAAGGAACAAGAGGCGCGTCTGCATTTCGAGCAATGGGCGGAGCAATTGCAGGGCGTGGACGAACAGGCACTACTGCCGCTGTTGGAAGGCGGCAACAATAGACCGAATGTGCTGCAGAACGAGTTGAACCGGCTGAACGCGGATATCGAGGCATTGGGCGCGGTGAACCTCGCCGCGCTCGAAGAGCTGCAAACCGCGACCGAGCGCAGGGCTTATCTGGATGCGCAAGCCAGGGATCTGAACGAGGCGATGGCCACGCTGGAAGAGGCGATCCGCCGCATCGACAAGGAATCGCGCGACCTGCTGATGGAAACCTACAACCAGGTCAACCAGCACCTGTCGGAAATGTTCCCGGTGCTGTTCGCCGGCGGCGAGGCGCGCCTGGTACTGACCGGCGAGGAGATCCTCGACAGCGGCGTGCAGGTGATGGCGCAGCCGCCCGGCAAGAAGAACAGCACGATTCACCTGATGTCGGGCGGGGAAAAGGCGCTGACCGCAATCGCGCTGGTGTTTTCGCTGTTCCAGCTCAATCCTGCACCGTTCTGCCTGCTCGACGAAGTGGATGCGCCGCTCGACGACACCAACACCGAGCGGCTGTGCGCGCTGATCAAGAAGATGTCGCAACACACCCAGTTCGTGTTCATCAGCCACAACAAGATCACCATGGAGCTGGCGCAGCAACTGGTCGGTGTGACCATGCAGGAAAAAGGCGTGTCCAACGTGGTGGCGGTGGATATTGAGGAGGCACTGCGGATGCGCGACGAGCAAGTCGTCGCATAGTATCCGGATTTTATTTCGGACAACCGCTGTTGTTGATGCTTCTGTCCGGCATGGTGGTTTTGCAGAATCTCGCGCCTTCCAGAATGGCGTTGCGCAAGTCGGCGCCGACCAGCGTCGCTTCCGTAAGGTCGGCGCGGGTGAGGTTGGCATTGGCCAGGCTGGCCATGATGAATACCGCGCCCTTCGCATTGGCGCCGGTCAGGTCGGCTCCCTTCAGATTGGCCATGGATAAATTTGCGCCTGCAAGGTTGGCTTCCCTGAGGTTGGCATCCAGTAGGGTGCTTTGCGACAGATCTGCCTTGTCGAGGTTGGCGCGCGACAAATTGGCGTTGCTCATGTAGGTTACGGACAGAATGGTTCCCGCGAGGTTGGCGCCGGACAGGTTTGCCTTGGTCAGGTTGGTCTCGGCGATTTTATCGGCGCTCAGGTTGGCGCCCGACAGGTTGGCGCCCGACAGATCGGAATTGGACAAATTGGACTTGGTCAGATCCGTGCCGGAGAGATTGGCGCCGGGGCAACTGGTTCTGCGTTTGATCAGGCAGCCATTGATGGTTTGCTGCGCCTCGGCTGCGGAGGCGAACAATATAGCGATGATAAATGACCAAATCACGGTGGCTTTAGTTCCGGCGTAACGTCCGCTGATGCGGACATGAGCCTGCTCTGAAGTGATGTAAGCAGGCATTTCGCCGGTAGGCGAAAGCTCGCAAACTCTGCTTTGCTCTGTTTTCATGGGATTCCCTTGCATGTTGAAATGAGCCGCGTTGAAATATCCGGCATCCGGATTTGCCAACAGGCTTCTTGGTGCCGCCAATTTACAGCAGTTTTCAAACTCTATCCATTCCGGCCGTTTCTTCGGACAGGAAAATCCAGCCAGAATGACGGATAATTGCCGTCAGCCGGAACGGCGCCTGCCTATTTTTATATCATAGAAAACCCATGAACCTTATCATCCAGGCTACCCACCCTATCGCCGCTACCCATCTGGATCATCTTGCCGGGCTGGCGCAGACCAGGCAGCGCCAGCAGATCGCCGAGCATGCCTATCGTTTGACCGAAGCGCAGGCGCATCCCGACATTGCGTGCTACTGTTTCGAACATCAACTGGATTACGGTTTCGTGCCGCACAGCCGCTCGCTGGAGGATTTCGGGCTGGTGGTGATGGACATGGATTCCACGCTGATCACCATCGAGTGTATCGATGAGATCGCCGATATGCAGGGGCTCAAGCCGCAGGTTGCGGCAATCACCGAAGCGGCGATGCGCGGCGAGATCGACTTCGCCGAAAGCCTGCGCCGCCGCGTCGCGCTGCTGGAAGGGCTAGACGAGCACGCCCTGCAGCGGGTGTATGACGAACGCCTGCAACTTTCGCCCGGTGCGAAACTCCTGCTGGCCAGGCTGAAGGAGCACGGCATCAGGACGCTGCTGGTGTCCGGTGGCTTCGTGTTTTTCACCGAACGCCTCAAGGCAAGACTGGGGCTTGATTTTGCCCACGCCAACACGCTGGAAATCGCGGACGGCAGGCTTACCGGCAGGGTGCTGGGCAAAGTTTTTGATGCGCAGGGCAAGGCCGACTGGCTGGTGAATATCCGCGAAGAACTGGAGCTCCGGCCGGAGCAGGTCATCGCGATAGGCGACGGCGCGAACGACCTGAAAATGATGGCATGCGCGGGCATCAGCGTCGCCTACCACGCCAAGCCGGTGGTGCGCGAGCAGGCCAGCTATGCGCTGAATTTCGTCGGGCTGGACGGGCTGGTGAACTTGCTGGCCGGCTGATTATCCGGTGAAGGTCGGGCATAACCCCTGCGTGGTGTCGAGGCGCTGATTATTCTGAAATCTCAGTTAGCCACAGATTTACACGGATAAACACGGATAAAACATTGCATTAGACGGCTCGGTATTTCATCTGTGTCAATCCGTGTCTATCCGTGGCTAATCGCTTTTTCGCCCCACAAAAAACTCCACTGCCACCGCCTCATCCCGCGTGCGCTTCATCGGCGGTAGGCTCTGCCAGATGCGCCTGCCATAATGCTTGGTGATGATGCGCGGGTCGCAGATCATCAAGACGCCACGGTCGGTCTCGTCGCGGATCAACCGTCCCGCTCCCTGTTTCAAGGTGATGATCGCGCGCGGCAACTGGTATTCCATGAATGCGTTGCGTCCCTGTTTCTTCATCTGCTCGATGCGCGCCGCGAGCACCGGGTCATCCGGCGGTGCGAACGGCAGTTTGTCGATGATCACCAGCGACAATGCTTCGCCGCGCACGTCCACGCCTTCCCAGAACGACTGGCTGCCGAGTAGCACCGCGTTGCCGTGTGAGCGGAAGCGCGACAGCATTTCGTTGCGCGAGCCTTCGCCCTGCAACATCAGCGGATAGTCCCAGCCGCGCCGGTCGAATTCCGCCTGCAAAATCTCATGGGCGCGCTGCATCGCGCGCAGGCTGGTGAAGAGCAGGAAGGCGCGCCCCTTGCTCGCCTCGATCAGCGGCAGCGCGGCCTGCACCACCGCCTCGGTATAACCCTCGCTGTTCGGCTCCGGCAGGTTCTGCGGCACATACAGCAACGCCTGCTCGCCATAGTTGAACGGGCTGTCCCAACAAGCGGTCTTCGCCTTGAGCAGTCCCATCTCACTCTGGTAGAGCGAAAAATCCTGCTTTACTGCCAGCGTCGCGGAAGTGAAGATCCACGCGCGCGCACTGCCGCCGATCTGCTTCTCGAAGATTTCCGCGATGGACAGCGGCGTGGTGTTGAGTTGCAGCGAGTGATGAAATATCTCCAGCCAGCGGACAAAACCGTCTTCGCCCCTCCCATCAGCCCTCACCCCTGCCCCCTCTCCCGCCTGCGGGAGAGGGAAACTATTGCTCCCTCTCCCGCAGGCGGGAGAGGGTTGGGGTGAGGGTTGTTCCGCCATCCACTGCTTGAGTTGTTGAGATAAACCCTGCGCCCGCTGCCAGCAGTTCTCCAGCCCTTCGCTGCGCTCCGCCTGCTTCTCCAGCATGCCGCCCAGTTGCGCCAGCTTCTCGCCGAGTGTCTTCAGCACGGGCGCAAACTCCTTGAAATTATCCGTCGCCGCGGCGGGCAGTCGGCCTTCCTTCTTGAACACCAGGCGCAGGTCGCGCGCGGCCTTGTCCAGTTCGTCGCAGGCCTTGGGCAGCGGCGCGAAATCCTTGGCGGCAGCCGCCGCCTCGATACGCGTATCGCGCGCCAAGTCGAGCAGCAGCGTTGTGGACAGGCTCTCGCCGAAGAACAGGCTGGCGGTCTCCGGCAACTGGTGCGCCTCGTCGAAGATCACCGTGTTGCACGCTGGCAGCAGTTCGGCCACGCCCTCGTCGCGCAGCATCACGTCGGCGAAGAACAGGTGATGGTTCACCACCACGATGTCCGCCTTCATCGCATCGGAGCGTGCCTTGAGCACGAAGCATTCCTTGTGTTGCGGGCATTCCTGGCCGAGGCAGTTGTCGCGCGTCGAGGTCACCTGCATCCAGATCGGTGCGTTCTCCGGCACGTCGGCCAGCCCGCTCTTGTCGCCGCTTTGGGTTACCTTGGCGTATTGCTTGATCTTGCCCAGATGCTTGATGTCCTCGCGCGTCTTGAACAGCCCGTCTGATTCCGTGCGCGCCAGATGGTAGTGGCACACATAGTTCGCGCGCCCCTTGAGCAGCGCCACCGATACCGGCGCTTTCAGGGCATCGCGCACCATCGGCAGGTCTTTCTGGAACAACTGATCCTGCAGATTCTTCGTGCCGGTCGAGATGATCACCTTGCCGCCGTTGAGCAGCGCGGGCACCAGATAGGCAAAGGTCTTGCCGGTGCCGGTGCCCGCCTCGACGACCAATATCGCGTTGTCGCGGATCGCCTCGGCCACCGCCAGCGCCATCTCGCGCTGCTGCGCGCGCGGACGGAACGAAGCCACCTCGGCGGCAAGCGGGCTCTGCTCGGAAAAGAAACGTTCGATCTCGGCGGACACGGCGGGGGAATTATCTAGGCCAAAAGGTATATGGTTTTTCGCTGGTATCAGCGTTATAGTGCGGCAGCAATTTTACGCGAGGGCGTGTGGAAAGAGTGGGGATTTCGAGCCTTGCCGCATACTAAAGATATATTGAATCCGATACCTTTAATTGCAATGGTTTGATAGAGAGGTGAAAAGTGAAGAAGCCCGCTATGAGTGAACGAGAAATAGAAACATTGAAGCTACTAAAAGATTTACTACCCGAATACGAAATCTACAAATTCTACAAAGAGCCGCAGCATTGCATCAATCCAAAAATAGGAGAAGAAACGAGGGAATGCCTGAACCGCAATATTACTGCAAGGAATGCATTTGAGGCTGAGTGGAAAGCCAAGCATGGTAATTAAAAACTATATCCGGATGATGTCGTGCGTAGCGCGGTAGGATGGGTTGAGCGTAGCGATACCTATCATTGAGTTGCCGGATTTTGTTGGGTATCGCTGCGCTCAACCCAACCTACGAGAACCGATAAATATATGCAGATTTGGGTGGATGCCGATGCGTGTCCCAAGGTCATCAAGGAAATCCTGTTCCGTGCGGCAGAGCGGCGGCAGATTCAGTTGACGCTGGTGGCGAACAAGCTGCTGTATTGCCCGCCGTCAAAGGTCATCCGGGCGATGCAGGTGCCGGCGGGTTTTGATGTGGCGGATAACAAAATTGCCGAACTGGTCGAGGCGGGCGACCTGGTGGTCACCGCCGACATTCCGCTGGCCGCCGAGGTGATCGCGCGGGGCGGCCATGCGTTGAATCCGCGCGGGGAGTTCTATACCAAGGACACGATCCAGGAGCGGCTGACGATGCGCAATTTCATGGACGGCCTGCGCGGCAGCGGCGTGGACACGGGCGGCCCGCCGGCGCTCAGCCAGAGCGACCGCCAGGCATTTGCGAATCAACTGAACAGGTTCCTGGCTAAGAGTGCTGCCCCTGTTGTGAAAAAGGGGTAGGCTAGTCATTCCCTTAACGCAAGGAGGTGTGCGATGGCCAAGAAAACTTATCCATTGTCCCGCGTTTACCAGTTGCTGGAGCCGGGGCCGGTGGTGCTGGTGACCACCGCGCACAAGGGCAGGGCGAACATCATGACCCAGTCGTGGCACACCATGATGGAGTTCGAGCCGCCGCTGGTGGGTTGCGTGATCAGCGGGCGCAATTACAGCTTCGAGGCGCTCGTGAAGACCAGGGAATGCGTGCTCAGCATCCCGTCGGCGGAGCTGGCGAAGCAGGTGGTCGGCATCGGCAACTGCTCTGGCGAAAAGGTGGACAAGTTCAGGAAGTTCAAGCTGACGCCGCTGCCTGCCTCCGAGGTCACGCCGCCGCTGATCGCCGAGTGCTACGCTAACCTCGAATGCCGGGTGGTTGATAGCCGGATGGTGAACAAGTACAACTTCTTCGTGCTGGAGGTGGTCAAGGCGTGGATCGACCCCGCCCAAAAGAACCCGCGCACGCTGCATCACCAGGGCAAGGGGGTGTTCATGGTGGCGGGCGATATAATCAAGCTGCCGTCCAGGATGAAATAACCAACGCTGAATAGATAATTCATGGCAAAAGCAAAAACGATTTATTCCTGCACCGAGTGCGGCGGGCAAACACCGAAGTGGCAGGGGCAGTGTCCGCATTGCATGGAGTGGAACACGCTGATCGAGTCGGTGGCGGAGCCGGTTGCCAAGGGCGGCAACCGTTTCAGTGCGCTCGCAGCGAGCGGCAAGGTGCAGATGCTGTCCGAGGTCGAGGCGGCGGAAGTGCCGCGCACGCCGACCGGCATCGAGGAATTCGACCGCGTGCTGGGCGGCGGGCTGGTGTCCGGCGCGGTGGTGCTGATCGGCGGCGATCCGGGCATCGGCAAATCCACGCTGCTGCTGCAAGTGCTGGCGCATCTGTCCAGCCAGCAGAACACGCTGTACGTCAGCGGCGAGGAATCTGCGCAGCAGATCGCGTTGCGCGCCAAGCGCCTGTCGCTGGATGCACGCGGTTTGCGTCTGCTGCCGGAGATCCAGCTGGAGAAGATCCAGGCGGCCATCGCACACGACAAGCCGGACGTGGTGGTGATCGATTCGATTCAGACCGTCTATTCCGAGCAGCTCACTTCCGCGCCCGGTTCGGTGGCGCAGGTGCGCGAATGTGCCGCGCAACTGACGCGCATCGCCAAGAGCAGCAACATCACGATGATCCTGGTCGGCCACGTCACCAAGGAAGGCGCGCTGGCCGGGCCGCGTGTGCTGGAGCATATCGTCGATACGGTGCTGTATTTCGAAGGCGACACACATTCCAGCTTCCGCCTGATCCGCGCGTTCAAGAACCGCTTCGGCGCGGTGAACGAGCTCGGCGTATTCGCGATGACCGAGAAGGGCTTGCGCGAAGTGAGCAACCCGTCCGCGCTGTTCCTGTCGCAGCACGGTCAGCAGGTCGCCGGCTCGTGCGTGATGGTGACGCAGGAAGGCACGCGTCCGCTGTTGGTGGAGATACAGGCCCTGCTCGACGAGGCGCATTCGCCGAATGTGCGGCGGCTGTCGCTGGGGCTGGAGCAGAACCGCCTCGCGATGCTGCTCGCCGTGCTACACCGCCACGCGGGTATCGCCTGCTTCGACCAGGACGTGTTCATCAATGCGGTCGGCGGCGTGAAGATCACCGAGCCGGGCGCCGACCTCGCGGTAATCCTCGCGATGGTCTCAAGCCTGCGCAACAAGCCGCTACCGGAGAAGCTGGTGGTGTTCGGTGAAGTCGGG
>DASTNS010000006.1:0-16798 GCA_035720625.1 Gallionella sp.
CAAGGTCTGGATGATGGTTTGCTCGGCGGCGCGATCCACTTCGCTGACGAAATCCGAGTGGGATTTTCTGGTGACGGTGAGGTGGTCGATCTTGTCGGCGGAGCGGTGGATCAGATTGCCGGCGCGACGCGCGGCCTTCACTGCGATGTTGAGCATGGGGTGCATAAGTTACGACCTTTTTAATGAGCTGGGGAAATCGGGAATCGCTGAATTGTTTCCTTGGCGCGTATTTTAGTTGGAATTGCGCTTTGTATAAATAGAATCTTATGGAGAACGCCATCTTTATGGAGAACATAAGGGTCGTGCTCAGCCACACCACGCATCCGGGCAATATCGGTGCGGCGGCGCGCGCGATGAAGACCATGGGCCTGCGCCATCTGTACCTGATCAATCCCAGGCATTTCCCCGACCCGCAGGCTGATGCGATGGCCGCCGGGGCCGATGACCTGCTGCGCGATGCGGTGGTGTGCGGTTCCATCGATGAAGCCCTGCAGGGCGTGGTGTTCACGATGGCGATGACCGCGCGGCTGCGCGATATTTCCATCGAAGTGAAAAGTCCGCGCGAGGCGATGCTGCTGTTGCTGCAACAGGCCGCGCAACAGCCGGTGGCGTTGCTGTTCGGCACTGAGATGTCCGGCCTGACCAACGAGGAGATGGGCAAGGCACAGGTGCTGGTGAACATTCCCGCCAACCCGGATTTTTCTTCGCTCAATCTGGCGGCTGCGGTGCAGGTGATGGGCTACGAGTTGAACGCAGCGGCGCAAAGCCACGTGCCGAACACGCCGGAAATCCGGCCTGCACCGTATGAACAGATGGAAGGATATTTCGCGCATCTGGAGAAAACCCTGTTCGAGATCGGATTTTTCACTACGCAGAATCCGGCGCGCCTGATGCAGCGCCTGCGCCGTTTGTATGCCCGCGCGCGTCTGGAGCCGGAGGAGATCAATATCCTGCGCGGCATATTGAGCGTGACAACCGAGTACAATGCGCGTCTCAAATCGCGTTACCAGGAAGAACACAGGAAGGTTTCGGAACACCCATGATGTTCAAGAATATTAGGGAAGACATCGCCAGCGTATTCGACCGCGATCCGGCGGCGCGCACCACTTTCGAGGTGCTGACCTGCTATCCGGGGTTGCATGCGCGCATCCTGCACCGCATGGCGAACACCTTGTGGCACGCCAACCTGAAATGGCTGGCGCGTTTTTTGTCGCATATTTCGCGCTGGTTCACCGGTATCGAGATCCATCCCGGCGCGACCATCGGGCGGCGCTTCTTCATCGACCACGGCATGGGGGTGGTGATCGGCGAGACCGCCGAGATCGGCGACGACGTGACCATGTATCACGGCGTGACGCTGGGTGGCACCTCGTGGAAAGAGGGCAAGCGCCACCCGACGTTAGGTAACGGCGTGGTGGTGGGAGCGGGTGCCAAGATACTCGGACCCATTCACATCGGCGATGGGGCGAAGATCGGCTCGAATGCGGTGGTGGTGAAGGACGTTCCGGCAGGGGCGACAGCAGCGGGCATACCGGCGCGTATTCTGGACGAAGAAAAGAAAGCCGCCCCCGGTTTTAACGCCTATGGCATCGGCAATGACCAGAACGATCCGTTTTCCAAAGCGATACACGGATTGCTCGGCCATAGCGTAACGGTGGATCAGCGCATCGATTTCATTTTGCAGCAACTTGAAAAAATGGGGGTGCGCGTGGATGAAGAGCGCGCCACTGCCGAAAAATTTGACCCTAATCACTTGAACAAGATAGTTGACTAAATTGTTTGGGTATTCTACTATTTGCTTGTCGGGATTTGGAATGATTTTCAGGTTTCCTGAAATGAACTAGACACAATCATTGATTGGGTGATGACATGCGATTAACTACCAAAGGACGTTTTGCGGTGACGGCAATGGCTGATTTGGCAATGTGCGGCGGACACAGTCCGGTGACCATGGCTGCGATCAGCGAGCGGCAGAAGATTTCACTGTCCTATCTGGAGCAATTGTTCGGCAAGCTGCGCCGCAGCAAGATCGTGGAAAGTGTGCGCGGTCCGGGCGGCGGCTATTATCTTGCGAGACCCGCGGAGAAAATCACCATAGCCGAAATCATCGTGGCGGTGGATGAGCCGATGGATGCAACCAAGTGCGGGGGGTTGGGCAACTGCCACGACGAGCGCCAATGCCTGACCCATGATCTGTGGACGGGGCTCAACGTAAAAATTTTCGAATACCTGGCCTCCTACACGCTGCAACAATTGGTGGATAGCCAGAGCAAGGCGGGCCACCACGTCCACGCACCTATTGTGGTGAGGAAAAAGGATTCCAAGCCGGCACTAGTTTCGGCTTAAGGCGAAATCAAAAAGGTACGATAGATAAAATGAAGCTCCCTATTTACATGGATTACTCTGCGACCACGCCGGTCGACCCGCGCGTGGCTGAGAAGATGATCCCCTATCTCACCGAGAAGTTCGGCAATCCGGCCAGCCGCTCTCATGCCTTCGGCTGGGAAGCCGATGCAGCGGTGGAACTGGCGCGCGAGCAGGTCGCCGCACTGGTGAACGCCGATCCCAAGGAAATCGTCTGGACCTCCGGCGCAACCGAGTCGAATAACCTCGCCATCAAGGGTGTGGCGCATTTCTACCAGGACAAGGGCAAGCATATCGTCACCATGAGCATCGAGCACAAGGCGGTGCTGGATACCGTGCGTGAACTGGAGCGCGAGGGCTTCAGCGCGACTTACCTCGACCCCGAGCCGAACGGTTTGCTGGACCTGGACAAGTTCAAGGCGGCATTGCGTCCCGATACCGTGCTGGTGTCCGTCATGCTGGTGAATAACGAGATCGGCGTGATCCAGGACATCGCCGCGATCGGCGAGATCTGCCGCGACAAGGGTATCCTGTTCCATGTGGATGCGGCGCAGGCGACCGGCAAGGTGGCGATTGATTTGCAGCAGTTGAAAGTCGATTTGATGTCGTTTTCCGCGCACAAGACCTACGGCCCGAAAGGCATCGGCGCGCTATATGTGCGGCGCAAGCCGCGCGTGCGCCTGGAAGCGCAGATGCACGGCGGCGGGCACGAGCGCGGCATGCGCTCCGGCACGCTGCCGACGCACCAGATCGTCGGCATGGGCGAAGCATTCCGCATCGCGCAGGCCGAAATGGCACAGGACAACGAGCGGCTCCGCATGTTGCGCGACCGCTTGCTGAACGGCCTGATGGCCATGGAAGAAGTACATGTCAACGGCGACATGGAGCATCGCGTGCCGCATAACCTCAACATCAGCTTCAGTTTCGTCGAAGGCGAATCGCTGATGATGGCGGTCAAGGATGTCGCGGTGTCCAGCGGCTCGGCATGCACTTCGGCGAGCCTGGAACCGTCCTATGTGCTGCGCGCGCTGGGGCGCAGCGACGAGTTGGCGCACAGCTCGATCCGTTTCACCGTGGGGCGTTTTACCACGGTCGAGGAAGTCGATTACGTCATCGAGTTGATGAAAAACAAGATCGGCAAGCTGCGCGAACTGTCGCCACTGTGGGAAATGTACCAAGACGGCGTTGATCTGAATTCTGTGCAGTGGGCAGCGCATTGACGTAGGGACGCGGTTCATCGCGTCCATTGGTGAAATTCAGAAATAGGGTGCGATGAATCGCACCCCTACAGGAGTACGAAATGGCTTACAGCGAAAAATTATTGGATCACTACGAGCATCCGCGTAACGTGGGTTCCATGGATAAGGATGCTACGGAAGTGGGAACCGGCATGGTCGGTGCACCGGCATGCGGAGACGTGATGAAGTTGCAGATCAAGGTCGGCAAGGACGGCGTGATCGAAGACGCCAAGTTCAAAACTTACGGCTGCGGCTCGGCGATCGCGTCCAGCTCGCTGGTCACCGAGTGGGTGAAAGGCAAGACGGTCGATCAGGCCCTGCAAATCAAGAACACGCAAATCGCCGAAGAACTGGCGTTGCCGCCAGTGAAAATCCACTGCTCGATCCTGGCGGAAGACGCCATCAAGGCAGCGGTGGCGGATTACAAGAACAAGCACAGCGCAGTGGTCGAAACGCCGGCCTGCGGCGAAAACTGCAAGGAGTAGGACATGGCAATCACGCTGACTGAAAACGCGGCCAAACATGTGCAGAACTTCATTGCCAAGCGCGGCAAGGGCGTCGGCTTGCGCATCGGCGTGCGCACCAGCGGCTGCTCCGGCATGGCCTACAAACTGGAGTTTGCCGACGAGGTGGCCAGCGACGATGTCCAGTTCGCCAGTCATGGCGTCACGGTGCTGGTCGATCCGAAAAGCTTGTCATATATCGACGGCATGGAACTGGATTACACCCGCGAGGGCTTGAACGAAGGGTTCAAATTCAGCAATCCGAATGTGAAGAGCCAGTGCGGCTGCGGTGAGAGTTTCGGCGTTTAAGGGCACCTCTAAAAACCCAGATTTCATCCCAACTGCTGTGTTGCGTAAAAAATTTCTTGCTTACATATCGTCCATATGCGCGCGGCGAAATTTTTTCCGCGCCTTGCATTTGGGCGAACTCTGAATTTTTAGAGGCACCCTTGATGCAGCCCGCCAGTTTTGATTTTCAGCAAAACCACTTCCAGCTATTCGGCCTTGCGCAGTCTTACCAGATAGACATGGCGCAGCTTGAGCAGCAGTACCGTGCCTTGCAGGCACTGGTTCATCCCGATAAATCCGCCCACTTGCACGATGCCGAACAACGCGTGGCCATGCAGCGTGCTACGCTGGTGAACGAGGCCTACCAGATACTGCGCAGTCCGCTGCGGCGCGCACGCTATCTGTTGTCGCTGCACGGGGTGGATATCCAGGAAGAAAACAACACCGTGATGCCGCTGGATTTTTTGATGGCGCAGATGGAGTGGCGCGAAGCGGTTGCCGAAGCGCAGCAGGCGCGCGATGCCGTGGCATTGGCGCAACTCGAAGTGCGGTTGCAGCGTGAAACGCGTGAACTTGAAGCGCAGCTTGCGGTTAAAATCGACACGGAGAAAGATTATTCGGCGGGCGCCGAATCGGTGCGCAAGCTGCGTTTCATGGAAAGACTTGCGGAAGAAATTCATGCCGCTTACGATGCGATAGATAATTAAAACCAGTAAGTGGTGAGTGGGAAGTAGTGAGTAGTACAGCCCGTTTGCCACTAACCACTTGCGACTAACCACTTTAAAATGGCTTTACTACAAATCTCCGAACCCGGCCTCAGCGCCGCACCGCACCAGCACCGGCTGGCGGTAGGCATCGATCTCGGCACGACCAACTCGCTGGTGGCCACGGTGCGCAATGGCATCAGCGTGGTGCTCAACGACGAAAACGGGAGTGCCATGCTGCCTTCGGTGGTGCGCTATCTGGCGGATGGCAGCGTTGCAGTGGGGGCGGCGGCGCAAACCATGCAGAGCGAGGATGCCGCCAATACCATCGTCTCGGTGAAACGCTTCATGGGGCGTGGCCTCAAGGATGTCGGCGAGATCAGCCGCTTGCCTTATCGCTTTGCTGATGCACCTTCGTCCTCTGCTGCCTCAGGAGGCTCGGGGCAGGGTTCCGGCATGCTGCAACTGCGCACCGTGGCAGGGGTGAAAAGCCCGGTCGAGGTATCCGCGGAGATTCTCAAGGTGTTGCGCAGCCGCGCCGAAGCCGCATTGGGCGGCGAGCTGGTCGGAGCGGTCATCACCGTGCCGGCCTATTTCGACGATGCGCAGCGGCAGGCCACCAAGGATGCGGCAAGATTGGCGGGGCTTAACGTCCTGAGGCTCCTCAACGAGCCGACCGCCGCGGCGATCGCCTATGGGCTGGATAACGCCGCCGAGGGCGTGTATGCGGTGTATGACTTGGGCGGGGGCACCTTCGATATTTCCATCCTGCGCCTGTCGCGTGGCGTATTCGAGGTGCTGGCGGCCAATGGCGATTCCGCCTTGGGCGGCGACGATTTCGACCAGCGCATCCATTGCTGGCTGCTGGAAAAAAACTGCCTCTCCGCACTCGGCCCGCGGGACACGCGCCTGCTGCTGACCCATGCGCGTGCCGCAAAGGAACAGTTGACCGAACATGCCGAGACGCGCATTACCGCGGCGCTGTCGACGGGCGAGGTGATCGACAATGTGCTGACGCGCAGCGAGTTCCAGGCGATGTCACAGAATCTGGTGCAGCGCACCCTGCAACCGCTACGCCGCGCATTGCGCGACGCAAAGCTGGGCATCGCTGATATCAAGGGCGTGGTGATGGTCGGCGGCGCGACGCGCATGCCGCAGGTGCAGCACGCGGTGGAGGAATTTTTCGGGCAAACGCCGCTGACCAACCTCGACCCGGACAAGGTCGTGGCACTCGGTGCGGCGATCCAGGCCAATCTGCTGGCGGGCAACCGCGGCAGCGATGAATGGCTGCTGCTCGACGTGATTCCGCTCAGCCTAGGCATCGAAACCATGGGCGGCCTCACGGAAAAGATCATCCCGCGCAACAGCACCATCCCCACCGCGCGCGCGCAGGAATTCACCACTTACAAGGACGGGCAGACCGCAATGAGCATCCATGTGGTGCAGGGCGAGCGCGAGCTGGTGAGCGACTGCCGCTCGCTGGCGAAGTTCGAGTTGCGCGGTATCCCAGCGATGGTGGCGGGAGCGGCGCGCATCCGCGTGACTTTCCAGGTGGATGCCGACGGCTTGCTGAACGTGTCGGCGCGCGAGATGAGCAGCGGTATCGAGGCGGCGATTGCGGTCAAGCCTTCCTATGGGCTGTCCGATGCCGAGATCACGCGCATGTTGCAGGATTCCACGCAACATGCGCAGGACGACATGCAGGCGCGCGCGCTGCGCGAACAGCAAACCGAAGCGGAGCAATTGCTCGAAGCGGTGCAGCACGCGCTGGAACTGGATGGCGATTTGCTCGATCAGGCCGAACGCGCCCGAATCGAAACCCAGATGGGTGCATTGCGTAATACACTGCAACTCACCGATCATCTGACCATCAAACGCGCCACTACCGCATTGAACGATGCCACCGTCAGCTTCGCGCAAAAGCGTATGGACAAGAGCGTGGCGGGCGTCCTGGCGGGCAAGAACATTGCCGAGCTGGAGGTGAAATAATGCCGCAAATCATTGTGCTGCCGCATGAGGAGCTGTGCCCACAGGGTACGCTGTTCAATGTCGAACCGGGTGTTTCGCTGTGCGACGCACTGTTGCAGCATGGCGTGGAGATCGAGCATGCCTGCGAAAAATCCTGCGCATGCACCACCTGTCATGTCATCCTGCGCGAAGGATTCAATTCCCTGAAACCGGCGGAAGAGATCGAAGAGGATATGCTCGACAAGGCGTGGGGTCTGGAACCAAATTCGCGCCTGTCCTGCCAGGCGGTGGTGGCGGATAAAGACCTGGTGGTGGAGATTCCGAAGTACACCATCAACATGGCGAAGGAGGGGCACAAATGAAATGGACTGATGTCAGGCTGGTTGCCATCGAACTGGCGGAAGCGCATCCGGAGGTCGACCCGAAGACGGTACGGTTCACCGACCTGCACAACTGGGTGCTGGCGCTGGAAGATTTTCACGACGACCCGAAACACGGTGGCGAGAAAGTCCTCGAGGCGATCCAGACAGCGTGGATAGAGGAAGCCGAGTAGCCATGCGCAAGCTGTGGCGGAGCCTTTCCAACCGCTGGCTGTACCTGGGCGGCGCGCTGTTCGCCGGCGGCCTGATAGGCTTTGCGCTGTTCCTGCAATACGTCAAACACCAGGATCCCTGTCCGCTGTGCATGGTGCAGCGCGTGATCTTCATCGCCATATTGGCGGTGTTCGCACTGGCCGCATTGTATGGCCCGAAGCGCAGCGGTGAGCGCATCTATGCGGCGCTGGTCGTGCTGCTGTCGCTGTCCGGCGCGGGCGTCGCGGCGCGCCACATCTGGATACAGAATCTGCCCAAGGATCAGATTCCCGCCTGCGGCCCCGGCTTGGACTACATGCTGGAAACCATGCCGATGGCTAGCGTGCTGAAAGAACTGATGCACGGATCAGGCGAATGTGCGGCAAAGGGCTGGACATTCCTCACCCTCGGCATCCCGGAATGGTCGCTGCTGTGCTACCTCGCGCTGGGGGGGTGGGCGGTGCTGATTGCGCTCAGAAGGTAGCGGTGTTTTTGCACGACTGCCGGAGCTGCACTTGTTGTATGATGATTACGTATTTCATGCGAGGCGCGCAATAGGGCGGCGTGCCGCAATTGGATTTTTCCTGCCCTGAATAAATCTTAAGGAGGTTGTTATGCAAAAACCAAAATCTGTGCTGCTGGGGCTGGCTGCTGCGATGTACGTGATGTTGAGCGCTTGCACCGCTATTGCAGCGGATAAAGCACCTGTTCAGCAGGAAAAACAAACCGCAACTCAGGGCGCCGAAGCGGGAGCAGCCTGTGGCACTGGAGGATGTTGCGGTGGCGCAGGTGGTTGCTGCGGCGGAATGCATGGTGGAATGCAACACGGCGGAAGTGGATCGGAGGGCGGGGCGGCCGGTGGCACTGGAGGATGTTGTGGTGGCGCAGGTGGTTGCTGCGGTGGAATGCAACATGGCGGAGCAGGGTCAGCGGGTGGGGCGGCCTGTGGCACTGGAGGATGTTGTGGTGGCGCAGGAGGCTGCTGCGGTGGAATGCATGGTGGAATGCAACATGGCGGAGCAGCGCCACAGGGCGGAACAGCATCAGACGAACATAAGCACTGATTGCCATTTCGGATAGCAAATCACTAGAGGGGGCAATAATGCCCCCTCTTTTTTGGGTTGCGATCAACGGGCCTGTCGACGCACTGCAATCAGATGAGCCTTTTTTCTTTGAGTTGAAAGAGGGGAAATGCAGTATTGACATATCATTGCAGCGGAATTCGCTGTTAGGTTAGGCCAATCGTATGAAACGTACTTGGTGCGTTGGTCAACAATTAAATATCAAAGCCATAAGCCCAGCACCGAAGGCTTCCGTGGTACCTGTTGCGCTGACTCTGGTGCTCGCGATACTGCCGGCGCTGATGGCGCTGCCCGCAAACCGCATACTTTGGCCGGGGCGGGAGCCTGGCTGGGCAGCGGGTTGGTCTCGATAAGCTTGTTGCTGATGGTGCGCGAGCCGGCTGTTGCGGCATGGTTCGGCGGACTCGACCGCATGTTCCGATGGCATCATGCGCTCGGCACATTCGGCTACATGGCGCTGCTCGCACATCCGCTCGCAATCGCCGGACAGGCTCTTCCGGGCTAACCCTGCTGCGGCGTGGCGCATGCTCTCTCCCTTCACCCAATTCTGGCCGGGCGTGCTGGGTTGGGTCGCGCTTATTGGCCTCATGGCCGGACTCGCGAGCACATTCGCGATGCGCTTGCGCTACAGTCTGTGGCGCAAGCTGCATGTCACGCTGGGCATCGGGGTGCTGATCGGCATCGCGCACCTGCTGGCGGTTAGCGGCCTCTCGGTCGGTGCCTGGCTGGTGATCATCCCGGCCATGTTTGCCTTGGGTTGGCGGGTACTGCGCGCCGATCTCGGCAGCGGCGCGCGGCCTTATGAGGTGAGCGCGGTTGCCAACCTTTCGGGGCGGATCACGGAGGCCACGCTAAAGTCTCTGGCAGCACCAATCACGGTCATGCCCGGACAGTTTGTGATGGCGGCGTTCTTTGAGGGGCCGAATTACCGGGGTTGCGGCGAATATCACCCCTACACGGTGAGCGGCATGGCGCCTGATGGTGCGCTCACGCTGAGCATCAAAGCTCTGGGCGACTGCACACGCAACATCCAATCGCTGGAACCGGGCGTGGCGGTGCGGGTTCATGGGCCTTATGGCACCTTCCTCGTGAATCGTATCGAAGCCCCGGAGCTGTGGGTCGCGGGCGGAATCGGCATTACGCCTTTTCTCGCGCTTCTCCGCGCAGGCCCGGTGACACGCCCCACCGAATTAATCTACGTCTACCGCGAGACAGCGGATGCTCCGCACCTTGCCGAGCTGGCTGGTCATTCCGCCAGCCAGGCGCTGCTGCGATTTCACCCTCTCGCCCTGCAGGAGAACCTCACGCCGTTGTTTGAGCTTCTTGAAACCTTACCTGACCTGGCTGCGCGTCATGTCTATCTGTGTGGCCCGCCACCGCTGGTCGATGCGATCACCCGGAAGTTGGGATTGCAGGGGGTGTCACAGCGGCAAATCCATTTCGAGAACTTTGACTTCCGATGATGAAACGACTTTACCTTGTTTCGACTATCGCGTTCTGGCTGGCGTTCGCTGCCTTCTGGAGCGCCAGCCTGTGGATGCCCGCAGAGCAGAAGGTTACCGCACGGCCAACGATAGCGGCCTATACATTGAGCGACGTTGCCAAACATGACCGGCCGGGGGATTGCTGGATGGCTATCGGCGGCAAGGTCTACGACTTGACGGACTATCTGTCGCAGCACCCCACGCGTCCCGAGGTGATTGTGCCTTGGTGCGGAAAGGAAGCTACTGTCGCTTACAACACCAAGAATCGCGACAAGAACCGCAGCCGGCCGCATTCATCATATGCGTCGAATCTGTTGCAGCAATATCACATAGGTGTTCTTCAGGACGGCATTGTCCGTTAGCGGCGGGAAAATCGACGGTTCACGGAATGGTCGCTGCCGTATCGTACTTCCGTACTTGTTGTATGATGATTGCGAGTTTGATGCGAAGCACGGAATAGGGTGACGTGTCGCAACTGGTTATCTTCCCCTACCCTGAACAGACCCAAGGAGGTTGTTATGCAAAAGCCAACATTTTTATTGTCAGCACTGACAGTTGCAATGTGCATGATGCTGGGCACCAATGTTTCCGTCGCTGCGGAGCAGACGCAGGCACAAAAATCTGAAACGGTTTACGGCAGCCGGTTGATGACGCGCGAGGAACGCGCCGAGTATCGCGCCAAGATGCGCAGCCTGAAAACCAAAGAGGAGCGCGAAGCTTTCCGGATGGAGCACCATCAGAAAATGCAGGAACGCGCCAAGTCAATGGGCAAAACGCTCCCCGACATGCCTCCGGCACAGGGTAGCGGAATGATGATGAAGCCATGCAGCGGCGCGGGTCCGTGCGGCGGCGGGGGAATGAGGCAGCAAGGTGGCGGAGCTGCATCAGGGGGCGGCTATTGAACGCGGATTCCGGCTACCCGGGCAGCAAGTCAACCGAGGGGCAGCGCCCCTCGGTTTTTTTCAGGCGTTGTAATTTGTGATAGTTCAGATTTGATCCGGCGCAGCTTTAACCGCACGCACCAATCGTCCCGCAACTGGTGCAGAATTCACAACCGTCCTTCTTGATCAGCGTGGCATTGCCACATTCCTTACAGACCTTGCCGGTCATCGGTTTGATCCCGGAGGCCTTGCTTTGCGCTTCGGGGACTTCCAGCACGCCCATCTGCTGAACCGGATAACCGTGCTCGTCGAGGATGCCGAGCATGGCGTAGCGGTGAATGATCAGCTTGGCGACATAGGAAACGGTCGATGGGTAGCTTTCCATTTTTTCTCCGCCCGGTACGCGCGCCATGAAGTCGCCCAGCGGTTCACCGAAATTGAGCAGCTTGCGCAGTTTCATGCCGATCCAGGCCGGGTCGATGACGCGCATGTCCAGGCTCAATACCTTGCACAGGCCGTCGAGCGCACGCGGATAAACCCCGGCCAGCCACATCGAATAGGGGCGGCGTTGCCCGTCCGGCAGTTTCAGCTCCTTCAGGCCCAGCACGAAATCATCTCCGGTGCCGGCATTGGAGATGTCCACCGTCCAGCTCATCGTGCCATCGGTGCCGGTCTTCGGTTCCTTCTTGGCGAACAGCGCGTCCATCATCGGCGTGGTGACGCCTTCGCTTACTTCCAGCGCGCCCAATTCCTCGATGCGGTATTTCAGCAAGTAAGCAAACGCCGCCACCAGGCTCGGCATGCGCTTCACTTCACCGTCAGGCGGCATCGGCATGTCGAAAGCGTCATCGCCAGCGGTCTTCATCAGCATTTCCAGCTTCATGCGTAGCCATACCGGATCGCGCGCGCGCATATCCATCGACAGCGATTTCGCCAGCGCGCCCAGCCCGCGCGGCTGCTCCGCGCCGTTCACCCAGACTTCGAACGGATGATTTTTGCCATTCCTGGTATGAGAAACGAAGGTTACAAAGCTGCCGAGCGGATGCTTTACTACCTGGGAAACCCAGCCTTCGCTACCGCCAGGCAGTTCCGGGCGGCCCGGCCAGCGCAATGACGCAAGAGACGGCTTGGGCGCGGCTTCCAGCATGATGCGCCGATCCTGGTCAAACAACAGGTCTTGCGGCTGCTCTTCTTTTTTGGCCGGCGTGACAGACAGCACGGAACCCAGCACGCTGTTGGGGCGGTAGGTTGCCAGGCCTTTCAGTCCGGCCTTCCATGCTTCCGTGTAGAGATCCTTGAAGTCCTCGTAGGGATAGTCGGCCGGCACGTTGACCGTCTTACTGATCGCCGTGTCGATAAATGGCGCGACGGCGGCCACCATGTTCATGTGGTCGATTGCCGAGATTTCCAGCGCGGTGACGAATGCGGGCGGCAGGTTGTCCACATCGCCGCCCTGTTCCTTGTAGATGCGCCAGGCATGATCTTCCACCGGGTAATCCTTGGTGCTGCCGTCCATCATCCGTTTCTTGCGCGTATAGAACCAGGAGAACGGCGGTTCGATGCCGTTGGAGGCATTGTCGGCGAACGCCAGCGAGATGGTGCCGGTAGGCGCGATCGACAACAGGTGGCTGTTGCGGATGCCATGCTTGCGTATCTTGTCCTTAATTTCTTCCGGCAGCCGCGAGGCGAAGCGCGGCGCGGCGAGATACTGCTCGGTATCAAGCAGGGGGAATGCGCCGCGCTCGATGGCCATATCCACCGAAGCGAGATAAGCCTCATCGCGCATGAAGCGCGTGATGTCAGCGGCAAGCGCACGCGCCTCGTCGGTATCGTAGCGCAGGCCCAGCATTACCAGCGCGTCGCCCAGTCCGGTATAGCCCAGCCCTATGCGCCGCTTGTTCTGCGCCTCCCGTTGTTGTTCTGGCAGCGGCCAAGCCGTAACATCCAGTACGTTGTCCAGCATGCGCACGCCGATATGCACCAGTTGCTTGAACTTCGCATAGTTAAAAGCAGCCTGGGCAGTGAAGGCGTTTTCCACCATGAGGGTCAGGTTGATCGAGCCCAGGCAACAACAGCCATAGGAAGGCAGCGGTTGTTCGGCACACGGATTGGTGGCTTCGATCACCTCGATGTAGGACAGGTTGTTATCGCGGTTCATCAGGTCGATGAACAATACGCCCGGCTCGGCATGGTCGTAGGTGCTTTCGATGATCTGTTTCCACAAATCGGCAGCAGGCACCTTGCGATACACCCACTTCCCGTCGGCGCGTTGTGCAGCGCCTTGCTCCTTGAGCGCGGCGGCAGGTTCCGCGGCATGCACCAGTTCGAAGTCCTCATTGTTTTCAACGGCGCGCATCAAGGCATCCGAGACCCCCACGGAAATGTTGAAGTTGCGCAGGTCGCCTTTGTCCTTGGCGTGGATGAATTTCTCGATGTCGGGGTGGTCGCAGCGCAGCACGCCCATCTGAGCGCCGCGCCGCGCACCGGCCGATTCGACGGTTTCACAGGAGCGGTCGAACACGCGCATGTAGGAGATCGGGCCGCTGGCGCGGGAATTCGTGCCCTTGACCATCGCGCCCTCGGGACGGATGGCCGAAAAATCATAGCCTACACCGCCACCACGCCGCATGGTTTCCGCAGCCTGTTGCAGCGCATCATAAATACCCGGCTTGCCGTTGTTGATACCGGAGATCGCATCGCCTACCGGCTGCACAAAGCAGTTGATCAGGGTCGCATGAATCTTTAAGCCGGCCGCCGAGTTGATGCGGCCGGCAGGCACCAAACCGTTTTCCTGTCCCAGGAAGAATTCCTCTTCCCATTTGGCGCGCTGCTCCGGTTTTTCGGCCTGCGCCAAGCCACGTGCCACACGGCGGCGTACATCCTGAACAGAGGTTTCACCGGGTTCCGCGTATTTTTCCAGCAATACTTCAGTACTGATTTCTTGTGACATTAAAATTGCTCCCTTAAAAACCCATTCGCCTGATATTTGGTTGTCTTGACACTTGGCTGGGCGGCATCGTTTTTCTGGCGGGTGTGTTGTGAATCTTCTCGTGCAGCCGCACAAGGAGCTATGAGAATCCTTGCCGCCTCAAACTCGTCGGTAGGGTTTTTGCGGCGGGTCGCCTTGGCGTTGGCAGGATGTCATGCCGGAGGAGGCGGGAAGTTCGGAAGCATTGCGGGCGGATGTCGAAGATAAAATATTTTCTGTAATAAGCACAATATAACCCCTCACGATTGCACGGGCCGCTTCAGCCCGGAAAAACCAAAAACCACTATATATAGTAGTTTTCCGCTAAAATTCGACTAATTCTAGTGTGCCAGTATTTTTTTGCAAGCACTATTTTGGCTTAGATAATTTGATAAATAATTTGACTTGGCCGGCAGGTTGGACTAGCTGGATTTGATCTTGAAGCAGCCGGGATGGGGCAACCTCTTGGGTTTTCCTTCAGGTCGCTTGCATTGAGGCGGCCATTTACGCTTTAATGCGCGACGTTTTTTATTGCTGGGGGCACGGTATGGGATTTCTTGAGAAATTATTCGAGGGGGCGTTGTGGAACAGCCGCTTCATCATATTGACGGCGGTGATCGGCAGCCTGCTGGCAGGCATCGCGATTTTTTACATGGCCACCGTGGACGTGGTGAACTTGTTCAGCCATGCTTTGCATTACGCCGACGCCGGCCTGACTGCCGAAGCGCGCAAGGCATTGCATGACAGCACGGTGTCGCACATCGTCGAAGTGGTAGATGGTTATTTGCTGGCGACGGTGATGCTGATTTTTTCGCTGGGCCTATATGAGCTGTTCATCAGCGACATCGACCAGGCGCACGGCAGCAAATCCTCCAGCAAGATATTGGTCATCAATAATCTGGATGACCTCAAATCGCGCTTGGCCAAGGTGATCCTGATGATCATGATCGTCACGCTGTTTGAGAATGCGCTGAATATGCGTCTGGGGACGCCGCTGGATCTGGTCTATCTCGGCGCAAGCATTGCGCTGATCGCTCTGGCGCTGTATCTGACGCATGCTTCCGAACATGGTGCGGGCGACGATGCGGAGCAAGATGGAAAAACGCCTGAAAAGCACGGCCACTAGCCCTTCGACTATGCTGATGGAACTACTAGTCATTCGACTGATGAAACTACTAGCCATCCCACTAAGCAACCAAAGGGCGGTTGCCAAGTGGTTGGTTATAAGCCAGCAAGCGGGCAAGTCGCTGGTTATCAGGACAGGCATGCTACGTAAGTTGCTGGTATGGCCGTTGCTGGCCTTGTCGTTTTCCGGTTACGCGGCGGATTTCTCGCTGGAAGATATGCAAGGCAAGACACATCGCCTGGCGGATTATCGCGGTAAGTGGGTGCTGGTGAATTTCTGGGCAACCTGGTGCCCGCCATGTCTGAGCGAGATTCCCGAGTTGAGCAGTCTGCACAACGCGCACAAGGATAGCGATCTGGTGGTGATCGGCATCGCCATGGATTCCGGTTCCGGCAGAAAAGTGGCTAATTTCGCCGAGGCGCACGGCATCAGTTATCCCATTGTATTGGGTAACCGCAAAATCGCGGCGCAGATAGGCGAACTGAAAGTGCTTCCGACCAGCTATCTATATGCGCCAAACGGCGAGCAGGTGAGTTATCAAGACGGGGAAGTGACGCGCGAGAGCGTCGAGACCTACATCAAGAACAAGAAATTTTAGCTGTTTGGCAGCAGGTGGCCACCGTCAGCCGTCCGGCGCGGCAAAGACCAGTTGTTGTGCCATGCGGCGCGTACCAGATTCGGGTATTCGGGACGGCCCAGGCTGCCGTTGTAGCGACCCAGCGCGCGATACAGATCGCCCTTTTCCATGTCCACGTAATGGCGCAGGATGGTGCAACCGTAACGCAGGTTGGTGCGCAGGTGGAACAGGTTGTGATCCCTCGTGCCGATTTCCTTCACCCAGAACGGCATCACCTGCATGTAGCCGTGCGCACCCGCGCTGGAAACGGCGTATTTCTTGAAACTGCTCTCCACTTCGATCAAGCCCAGCACCAGTTCCGGTTCAAGTCCGGCGCGCGTGGCTTCGTAATGTACCGTGCTCAGGAAATCGAGGCGCGACTCGGCATCGGGGATGCGTTTCCGCAAGCGGCGCGACATTTCCTTCAGCCACACATCCGCCTCATATTGCGTGCCAAACGCCAGTCTGGGTGCGGCCTGATCCGATACGCTGCGCTGCAATACCGCGCGGACGCTGGCGGAAAGCGGCGTATAGACTTGCGCTCCGGCAAACGCGCTGGGGGAGAATAACACGCCCGCCAAGTACAGCAGCAAGGTGTTGAGGAACGAGGAGCGAGGAGCGAGGAGCGAGTTAAAAGCAGAGCGGAGGGCTTCCCTCGCTCCCGAATCCCGAACCCTCAATCCTGATTTGTCTGGTTGCATAGTTTGGATTGTACGAGCTCCGGCGCGCTTTGCAAGGGGATGGATTGCGCCTGCGCATCGCGCCGTCCCTGGTATTCGACGTTGCCATCCTTCAAGCTGCGGTCGCCGATGACGATGCGGTGTGGGATGCCGATCAGTTCCATGTCGGCGAACATCACGCCGGGGCGCTCGTCGCGGTCATCCAGCAATACCTCGATGCCGGCGGCTTGCAGCGCGGCATACAGTTGCTCCGCCGCATCGCGCACGGCTGCGCTTTTGCCCATGCCGATCGGCACGATGACAACCTGGAAGGGCGCCATCGCG
>DASTNS010000007.1:0-15640 GCA_035720625.1 Gallionella sp.
GAATCGGTTTGGTGGAAATAGAAGAAATGCCATTCCCTGGGCATGGCCGCAAAAAAGAGGTTCGTGCTACCGCCAAACAAGTATTACTCGCGATGTAAATTCATAACCGGCCTCATGAAATAGAGGTGCAGCTTCGGGTCGGAAGTCGATAGTTGTGGATGGCCGGTTCCAAGTGATGAATGCGTGAAACGGAACTACAGGTGCTTCACAAACCAGTCCGCCGCGCTGCGGGCGGCCTGTTGTAGCGTGCCTGGTTCTTCGAATAAATGCGTCGCGTGAGGGATCAGCGTAAGTTTCTTCTCGCAGTTCATCGATGCATAGGCCTGCTGGTTCAACTCGATCACGCCGTAGTCCGCGGCGCCGACGATCAGCAGGGTCGGGGCGCTTACGCGGTTCAGTGCAACTTCCCCGGCGAGATCCGGGCGGCCACCGCGCGACACTACTGAAGCAATTTTATTTTCCATTTGCGCCGCTGCCTGTAATGCAGCCGCGGCGCCGGTGCTGGCGCCGAAATAGCCCAGGCTCAGGGCTTGCGTCTTGGGGTTGCTTTGTAACCATGCGGTTGCCGCCAGCAGGCGTTGCGTGAGCAGCGCGATGTCGAAGCGCGTCTCGTAATTCTGATCCTCTTCACGCGTCAGCAGGTCGAACAACAGCGTGCCGATGCCATGTTGTTGCAGCACTTCGGCGACATAGGTGTTGCGCGGACTGAAGCGGCTGCTGCCGCTGCCGTGGGCGAACGCCACGACGCCTTTGGTGGACGGCGGCAGAACCAGTTCGCCATCGAGTTCGACCTGGCCGGCCGGAATATGCACTGTGCTCATGTTGCACCTCCTAACGGGCAGTGCAAATATGCTGCCCTTGTTGATGGTCTGTCATGCCCGTTTCCCTCTCCCCAACCCTCTCCCGGAGGGCGAGGGGGCAAACGAATCGCTACGCGAGCTTCATTTTATGGTGATCGGAATGCGGCGCGCGCCGAATGCCTTGCTGAATTTTTCGAAGTGCCCGGCGATTCGGGCATTGCAGTCCGGGCAATGGCCGTCGGGCGTGAGGCGGTATTGTTTGATCTCGTACCAGTCGCGCACGATCAACGCGCTGCCGCATGACGGACAGTTCGTAGTGTCCCCTTCGCGGTTATGCACGTTGCCGGTATAAACGTACCGTAGCCCAGCAGCCAGCGCGATCTGCCGCGCCTGTATCAGCGTTGCCAGCGGGGTAGGGGGGGCGTCGAGCATCTTGTAATCCGGGTGGAATGCGCTGAAGTGCAGCGGCACATCCGCACCGAGCTCCCTCACGATCCATTCGCTCATTGCGTTGATTTCCTGAGCCGAATCGTTGTAACCGGGAATCAGCAACGTGGTTAGTTCGACCCATACGTCGGTTCCCTGACGCAGATATTTCAGCGTGTCCAGGATTGGCTGCAGGTGCGCGCCGCAGAGTTTGACGTAGAACTCGTCGGTGAAGCCTTTCAGGTCGACGTTGGCGGCGTCCATTTTGGCGAAGAACTCGCGACGCGGCTGGTCGTGGATGTAGCCCGCCGTAACCGCCACAGTCTTGATGCCGAGCGCGTGGCAGGCGTCGGCGGTGTCCATCGCATATTCGGCAAAGATCACCGGGTCGTTGTAGGTGAACGCGACACTCTTGCAGCCCCGTTCCACGGCGGCGCGCGCGATGGCTTCTGGGGTGGCTTGGTCGGCCAGCCTGTCGAAGCTGCGCGATTTGGAGATGTCCCAGTTCTGACAGAACTTGCAGGCGAGGTTGCAGCCCGCGGTGCCGAACGAAAAGATGCTGCTGCCGGGATAGAAATGGTTGAGCGGCTTCTTCTCGATCGGGTCAACGCAGAAACCCGAGGAGCGCCCGTAAGTGGTGAGCACCATGATATCGCCGACACGCCCGCGCACGAAACATGCGCCGCGCTGTCCTTCGTGCAGTTTGCAGTCGCGCGGGCACAGGTCGCACTGGATGCGGCCGTCATCCAGCAAGTGCCAGTATTTCGCCGGATACTGTTCGGCAACGCTGATCGGTTCGTCCATTTCAATGTTCCTCGGGGTCAGCGCTCCTCGCGCCATTTGGTCACGGTATAGCGCGACAGCCTTACGCCTTCTTCCCAGAAGTCATCGGGTAGCCCGGCCTTGCGCCTGAGCATGGCGAGGAATTCGCGCGGTTGCGCGAGGTCTTCCCATACTTGCGGCAAAAAGGTACTGCGATAGCGGCCATATTCGAAAATAATGCCGTCCACATTGGGGCGCATCTGCGCGAGCGCATCGGCCTCATCCCGGACATCCATCGCGATGGTCGGCGAGAGCAGCGAGATCTCGACCGTGGTGATGTCCAGTTCCTCGCCGCTCAGCGGCATGAAACGCGGATCGCGCACCGCGGCGGAAACCGCATTGCTTTTGACATCGACGAGTAATGGCCGGTGCGCTTGCAGCGTGCCGATGCAGCCGCGCAGCTCGCCGTCTTGCGTGAGGGTAACGAAGCATGCGCCGTGCTCGGCCAGCCAGGGCGCGGTTTCATCCGCCGCACAGGGCACGTTCAAGGCGCGCGAGATCGCGGCGCGTGCGATCGGCAATAACACTTTCCCACGTTCACTCTGCATGTCTCATTTCCTCGGTAAAGGCGAGGGCGGCATAGCCCACAACCTGGTCGTGAGACCCCGCTGTGTCGCCGGAGTTTCGCAGATCCAGCAAATGAGGCGTGAGGTAGTGCCGGCGCGCCGCGACGATCAGGCCGCTGATCGGCGTGCCGCCGCAGGCATGGTCGTGTTCGACAGGCTGGCGCAGCTCGAGGATGGCTTGCACGGTGCCGTGATCCACGCGCTGTGCGACGGTGTAAGGCAGGTAATGCGACAGGTCGGAGCTGATCACGATCAGCGTCTCCTCGCCGCCCCACAGCGCTTCCAGCACTTCGGCGACTTCCTCGGCTGTCGCCATGCCTACGGCCAGCGGCAGCAGGGTGAAGTCCGGCAGCACGCTTTGCAGGAACGGTAGTTGGACTTCCAGCGAATGTTCCAGCGCATGCACCTGCGCGCTGACGGTCACCTGCGGGAGCTGTGCGATGTTGCGCGCTCCTGCCGCATCCAGCATGACCCGTCCCAGCGGCGTATCGAAGGCCTCCGCACCGGGCAGCGCCAGGCCGCGCACCGCGACGCGATGCGTAGGGCCAAGCAGCACCACGCGGCGGATGCGCGCGGCGATCGGCAGGAGTGTGGCGTAGGCGGTGGCCGCGATGGGGCCGGAATAGATGTAGCCGGCATGCGGCACGATCAGGGCTTTGGGGGTCAGGTCGTGCGGTTGTGCGGCGGCCAGCAGCGCTTGCACGTCATGCGCAAGCTGCCGGGCAGCAGCGGGGTAGAACAGGCCTGCGACGGCAGGGGGACGGATGGCAGACATGGCAACCTCCCTTCATCGAGGTTCTCAATATGAAGGAAGTGCCGCAAAGAATCAAGGCACCCTGCTGGTTGGATGCGCCGTTTAGCGCAATGCCTGCCGGAACTCGTCGGGGAAGTGATGGAAGGCGCTGTCGAGCAACTGCACGGCGCCGTTGATGAGGTGGCAGCGGCCGCTGCCGGGCAGCATGGTGCAGAGATTCTTCAGTGTGGCGAGATCGGTCGCGGTGCCGTATCCGGTGTCGATCCGGTCCAGCAAACGGCTCATGTTGGCAGTGCCCACCTTGCACGAGTTGCACTGGCCGCACGAGGAATGGGCAAAGAAGCGTTCATATTCGGCCACCCGCTTGACGATGCCGGTGCCTTCCGAAATGACGATCATCGCGCCCGTGCCCAGGTTGGCGCCGCGCTCACGCAGGGAATCGAAATCCATCGCCACATCGAGGTCGACAGGCGTCAACAGGGCGCACGAAGGCCCGCCGGTAAACACCGCCTTGAGCGGTTTGCCGGACAGCAGACCGCCACCATGCACGAAAACGAGCTCGCGCAGCGGCGTACCCATCGGCAGCTCAAACACGCCGGGGTACAGCACGTCGCCGCTCAGGGAATACAGCTTGGTGCCGGTGCCCGAGCCTTTGCCGAGGGCGCGGAACCATGCGGCCCCCTGCGCCACGATATGTGGCACTTGCGCAATTGTTTCGACATTGTTGATCAGGGTCGGGCAGCCATGCACGCCTGCCTGCGCCGGGTAGGGCGGTTTGCCGCGCGGGAAGGGGAAGCGGCCTTCGACCCATTCCATGGATGCAGTCTCTTCGCCGCCGATGTAGTGCCCGGAACCGGGCAGGAGCTGGAGTTCCAGCGGCCTGCCGAGTGCGGTCGAGGCCTGTGTCAGCAGATCGGATGCCTGCCATTGTTCGATCGCCGCCTTCATTGCTGCCAGCGAGCGGGTCAGGTCGGGATTGGTGTAGAACACGACGCGGTTGACACCGATCGCCAGCGCCGTCACCACCGCACCCTCGATCACCTGATGAGGCGTTTCCTCGAGCAACAGGCGATCCTTGAAGGTGCCGGGCTCGTCCTCGTTGCCGTTCACGATCAGGTATTTATCCGGTTTCGGTGCTTCGGCGGCGACGAACTCCCACTTGCGCCATGCCGGGAAGCCGCTACCGCCAAGGCCGCGCAGGTCGGCCTGGCGCACCTCCTCCAGTACGGCAGCCGGGTTCTGCACGGCACGGGCCAGTGCCACGCCACCGCCCGAACTGCGCCAGCGGCCCATGTCGGCGCCGATGCGCCGATCCGGGTGAAGCAGCACCTGGGGCGTGCCAGTAACTTGAGGCTTTTGAATGATCAGCGGCTCCATACGCCTCCCGCTGCATAAGTCGGCAATATCTGCGGCGCCCGCTGTGTCATGGGCAGCCCGGCGAGGGTGAGGGAGCGGCGCAGATGGTTGACATGTTCAAGGGTGACCTTCTTGGGTCCGCGGTCGCGATCCGCGGTAGCCGCAGCGCCGGCCCGGCGCCCGAAACTGATGATCTCGAGCAGCGCGTTGCCCATGAGGCGGTTGCGCCCGTGTATGCCTCCCGATACTTCGCCTACCGCGTACAGGCCGGGTACCGTGGTGGCGCCGTTGGTATCGATGACTGCGCCGCCGTTCTGGTAGTGCAGGGTCGGATGGACCAGCAGGGGTTCGCGGCGCGGGTCGATGCCCGCGACATGGGTGCGAGTCATCAGGCTGGTGAATTGCTGCTCCAGCAGACCCGGCTGGGCGTGTTCCAGGCGCGGGGTGTCGAGCCACACGCCGGTGCGCTGCTCGTCAACGTAGACCCCGCGTCCCTCCCTGCACTCGCGCAGGATGGCAGCGCATACCACGTCGCGTGGTTGGAGTTCGTCGATGAAGCGCTGCCCGAGGCCATTCACCAGCAGTGCACCCGCCGCACGTACACCCTCGGTCACCAGCTTGCCCGCGAGGTGGGATGGATGCAGCAGACCCGTGGGGTGATACTGGAAGGAATCCAGTTCGCACAGGCGTGCACCGATACGGTATGCGAGCACCAGCCCGTCGCCCGTTGCGCCGAGGTGATTCGAGGTCGGGAAGCCATTCAGGTGCAGCCGCCCAAGCCCGCCGGTCGCGAGGATGACAGAGCGGGTGCGCACGATGCGCAAGCGTCTGTCTAGCAGCGAGGTGAGCACCGCACCGACACATTTCTGCCCGACTTCGTTGGACAGTAGTTCGACGGCGGGGCTTTGCTCCCAGACCTCGATGCTGCGGTGCTGGATAACGGCCTCGCGCAGCACGCGCATCATTTCCAGGCCGGTATAGTCGCGGCAATGTACCAGGCGAGGAGTGCTCATGCCGCCGGCGCGTCGCGTGTGCAGGTCGCCGCTGGGAGTCTGGTCAAGCTGCATACCCTGGTTGATCAACCAGTGCAGCACTTCCGGTCCATCTCCGGCCAGGGCGGATACCAGCGCCGGGTCGCCGACATTATGGCCTCCGCGCAGGGTGTCCTGGATGTGCCGCTGGATCGAGTCGTCCGGCTCGATGGCGGCCTGGATGCCGCCTTCGGCCATGACCGTGTTGCTGTCGCCGAGGCGCAGCTTGGTGGCCAGCAGCACGCGCGCGCCGTTTTCGGCCGCTGCCAGTGCTGCCGCGCAACCCGCGCCGCCGCCGCCGATCACCAGTACGTCGATATCGGTCACCGGGGCGCCGGCCAGATCGGCCTCATCGATGAATGCCTCGGCCTGCAGGAGTTCAGCCAGTTCGCGCTGGCAACTGTCGCCTGCGTTGGCGCCCACAGCCAGCTTGACCACGCTGTCGCTCAGGTGATCCGGGTGGTAGGTGTTGAGCAGCGCATCGATATCGGTGAGCACGGGCGGCGCCCCGAGATCTGCATCGGCACGGTAGTGGGCCAGCGCTTCGGCCAGCGGGATACCCTTGTTCATCTTGAGTCAACCTTCGCCATTTTCATTTTTTGCCATCCTCATCCCGGCAAGCTTCTGCGCGCTCCTGGCGCAACTCATCCAGCCGGTGAATCAGGTTGGGGGGGCGCAGGTGAAAGTGAGCCGTTATGCGCCGGGAGAACAGGCCCACATGGGCCGGGGCGATCAGTTCCGGGCAGGCGGCGTCGCACAGTTCGCACATGACGCATTCAAAGAACACCTCTCCCGCTTCGCGGTAGCGGCCTGCCACAGCCAGCGCAACGCCATCCTCGACGGCAATGTCCTTGGGGCATGCCTTGACGCAGCCATGGCAATGCCGACAGCGCGATGCTTCGGGGAATATCTTGTGGAAGCGCGCATGAATGTCCCAGCCATCCTTGAAATCGCTGATTTCGTAATGGTGCCGGGGAGCCGATGCCGGCGGCAGGAACACGACCTCAATGCCCTCCTCGACGAAGGTCTGGCAGGCGAGACCCACTGTCACTTCCTTGCCGCGGCGCAGCATGATACGGCAGGAGCCGCATACCCCTTCAAGGCAGCCGACACTCGTTACCTGCGGTACGCCGCCATGCCAGGCTGCCTCTACCAGGGACATGCCTGGATGCGCGTTGACGGCAAGGCCGTTGATGGTCAGGGCAACGTCTGGCGTTTGTCCGCTTTCGCTTGCCGTGGCATTGCTTGTCGTCATGGACGCGCGAGGTCGATGATTTTTTTCAGATCATAATCCTTGTGTCCGCCGACACGCTTGACCAGCTCGGCCATGCGCTCGTGGAGGGCGGGGCGCTCGGACTTGAACAGCAACCCGGTGGGGATGCGGCCTTCCTGTTTTGCCTTGTTGACTACCTGCATCGCGGCATTCCGGTCGCTGATGTCGTGGGCAGGGTCGACCTCGTCGCAGGCGTTCCTGAAGGATACCGCGGTGTCCAATTCATTGAAAGACGGGCACTGGGAGAGCAGGTTGATGAAGGCGAACCCATTGTGTTCCATACCGCCCTTGATGAGCTGCGCCCCCAGCTTGGCGTTGCCGGCAAACGCCTGTCCGACATAAGTGGCGCCATAGGTGAGCATGTACAGTATCGGATCCAGGGGCTCTTCCATGCCGCCGTACGGGGTAACTGCGGCCTTCATCTCCTCGCGCGAGGTGGGCGAGCATTGGCCCTTGGTCAAACCGTAGACGTGGTTGTCCATCAGGATGTAGGTGATGTTGATGTTCTTGCGCGCCAGGTGCGGCATATGCCCGCCGCCGATGGAGAAACCGTCGCCGTCACCGCCGCTGACCACCACGGCGAGATCGGGACGCGCCAGATGGACGCCGGTCGCCACCGGACCGGCGCGGCCGTGCAGGGTGTGCATCTTGTAGGAGTTGACGAAGTAGGGCAGGCGCGAGGAGCAGCCGATCCCCGAGACGCTCACCAGATGATTCGGGTCGACGCCGAGTTCCGAAAGTGCGCGCAGCAGTCCTGTCAATACGCCGTAGTGGCCGCAGCCAGCGCACCAGAATGACGGTGTTTTTTCATCCTTGAAATCCTTGGGTTTGAAGTCCACCTTGTTGAAGTGGGTGTGCGGTTGAAGGATCGCGTTCATGCCAATATCTCCTTGACTTTGTTTACTATCATTTCAGGTGTGAAGGGCATTCCGCCGCAAATGGTGTAGGACTCGGGGCGCAGCGAAGTCTCCGCACGCACGAAGTGGGCGAGCTGGCCCAGGAAATTGACTTCGGGCAGCAGCAGCCGTTTGCACGATGCGCCGAAGTCCTCGAATTGTTGTGCAGGCAGGGGATTCAGCAGCTTGGGATAGAAGCCCTTGACGTTGTAACCTTCGGCACGCAGGCGTTGCAACGCTTCGCGCACCACGCCGATGGTGCTGCCCCAGGCGATGATGCCCAGATCCGCCGTGCCCGCGCCTTGCGCAGCATCCACTTCGGCCGGGGCGACATCGTTGACCACGGTCTTGAGCTTGCTGAAACGCTTGTCCTGCATGGCCTCATGGTTGGCCGACGTGTAGCTGGGCAGACCGCTCTCGCTATGCTCAAGGCCGGTGGCGATGTGCAAGCCGCCGGGTGTACCCGGATCGGCCATCGGGGAAATACCGTCTTCAGTGAATTTGTAGCGCTGGTACTCGCCTTTGCCATCCCAGCGCTTGCGCTCTACCAGCTTGTAGTCGTCCGGGTTCGGGCAGGGTACGCTCTGGGTCGAGAACGCCAGGGAGCCGTCGGAAAGCAGCAGCACGGGGCATTGATATTTTTCAGCCAGATTGAATGCCACCACGGTCAAGTCGATACAGTCCTTGACGTTTTCCACTGACAGCACGATGCGTCCGGCGTCGCCATGACCGCCGTGTATCGCCAGGAACAGATCGGACTGTTCATGCTTGGTCGGCAGGCCGGTAGAGGGGCCGCCACGCTGGACGTCGACCACCACGCAGGGCAGTTCAGCCATGAATGCCATGCCCAGCATCTCGCTCATCAGCGACAGGCCTGGGCCGGAGGTAGAGGTCATCGCTTTCTTGCCCGCGTAGGAGGCGCCGAGGACTTGGGAGATGGAGGCGATCTCGTCCTCGGCCTGGATCAGGGTGCCACCGCGTTTTGGCAGGTGCTTCGCAACATAGATCGCGACTTCGGTCGCCGGGGTGATGGGGTAGGCGGAAAAGAAATCCAATCCCGCGATCATCGCGCCGAGACCGATGGCGTTATTGCCGGACATCACGATGACTTCCTGTTTGGACTTGGGAGTCCCAATCGCCCATGGATCGGTCTTTTTCAGTGCCGCTGCCAGTTCGCGGCCGCGTTCTAGGGCTTTCAGGTTGCCCTGTACGACTTCTTCACCCTTGCGCGCAAACTTGGTGGTGAGCACTTCGCGCAGGGACTCCACCGGAATGTTGAACAGTTCCGACAGCGCACCCATCGCCACCATGTTCTTGGCGCGCGGGTTGTTCATTTCTTTGGCCGTCTGGGTCATCGGGATAGGGTAAGCGTGTACGCCTTCCGGAATGTCCGGCGTGAAGTCGCTCGGGCTGTCGTAGACGATGGCGGTGCCAGGCCGGAGGAAGGCGCGGTTCATGTTGTACGCTTCGCCGTTGAAGGCGCACAGCACATCGAAAATGTCGCCCTGGTTATACACCCGTTCGGTGCTGGCGCGCACCTGATACATGGCGTAGCCACCCTTGATCTCGGCCGGGAAAGTCTTGAAAGTGTAAACATCGAGGCCGGCGCGCGCACAGGCCTGGGTGATGAAATCGCCTACCGAGATGACACCTTCGCCGCCTTCGCCACCGATTCGGATGATCAGATCGTTCTTGGTTATGCCTTGCATCTACTACTCCTCAATAACATAGTGTTGGGGGTATGCTGTCCGCGGGCGCTACCCTGACGGCTGCAATTTTAAAAAATAATTATACCGAAAAAATACTGTCTGAGTCATGCGAATTTTGGAGAGCGGGAGCCTTGCCAGACTCGCGACTTGGGAGGGTTGATACGCTTCTGGTTTTCCGCCAAATGGTTGGCTGCACAAGAGAATCCGTACCTCCGTCCGCTGGTGTACGGCCTATATTCCGGATGCTTGCGGCGGGTTGTTCAGGTAGTTGTTTTTCAGCTGGATGTAATGCTCGGCCGAGTATCTCAGATGGGCGATTTCTTCAGGAGTCAGCGCACGGACGGCCTTGGCGGGGCGCCCCACATACAGCATGCCGCTCTCCAGCGTTTTGCCCGGCGGGACCAGGCTGCCTGCGCCTATCATGACGCGGTCGGGAATGACGACATCGTCCAGGATGATAGCCCCCATCCCGATCAGGCACTCGTTGCCGATCGTGCAGCCATGCAGAACGACGGAGTGCCCGACAGTCACATAGTCGCCGATCAGCAAGGGCGAACCGTCGGGTTTGGCCGGCGTCTTGTGGGAGACATGCCCCATGGTGAGGTCCTGTATGTTGCTGCCCCTTCCGATCACGATGCGGTTCACGTCGCCGCGCAACACCGCGTTGCACCAGATGGAGCTGTCGTCGCCGATGGCGACCTCACCGATGATCTGGCAGGAGGGATGGGCATAGACTCTTGCTCCGAGGGTCGGCAGGGTACCGAGATAGGCGGTTACAGGCATGAAGGAAGGCTCCAAGGAGAAAGCTTAAAAACGACTAGCCACGGATTTGCACGGATAAACACGGATGAAAGACCACACTAACCCCTTCTTCATTTTCAAGCAATGTTAGGGATGAGCGAGGGTGTTCTGCAGTTCATCCGTGTCAATCCGTGTTTATCCGTGGCTCAACTGCATTTCCTAAATTCAGCGATTGCCATTGTTGGCGTGTGCGGCATTCTAACCTTTCCCGAGGATTTGGGCTGCCGCCAGAAGCTGGCCATCCTGACCGCGCGCGCCCATAAAGGATATTCCGAGCGGGCAGCCGTTTGCTTCTGTCAGCGGCATCGAGACTTGCGGCAGCCCGGCCACGGTAGCGATGCAGGTATGCCGCAGCGTATTGAGGCGCGATGCCCGCGCTTCGTCTATCGGCCTGCCTTTTAAAGGGGCGATGCCGGAGGCAGTCGGAAAGACCATCAGGGTGCCGGGAGAAATGATGCTTTCGATTTGGCCAATCAACTGTTTTCTGACCAGTCTTTTCTCCTCCATCTCGCTCCGCGTGACGGAGGATATCTTTTCCAGCCTGCCGCGTATCTCTGCGCCGAAGGCATCGAGATTCCGGGAGATCCATGCGCCGTGCGCCTGATTCAACTCCCACCACTGGATATTTCTCAGCACTTCGATCCAGGTTGAAAAATCGGGCTTGCCCAATTCAGTCTCGACGATCTCGACGGGCAGTCTGGACAGGCTGCGGATGAAGGCATCGTATTTCGACGCGATGCTCGCGTCCTTCGTGTCGAACAGATCGCGCGCGATCACGAGTTTATCGACCTTGAATTCCGGAATGGCGATACCGAACAGCACGCTACCCACCCTTGCCAGCATGTCCGGCGTCCGGGCGAACCAGCCGGCTACATCGAAGCTGGACGCCATCGGATGCACGCCTTCGAGCGAAATGGCACCATGCGTCGTGCGGATGCCATAGATGCCGCAATAGGAAGCCGGTATGCGCATCGAACCGGCGGTGTCGGTGCCCAGCGCGAAATCCACCAGGCTGCCGGCGACTGCTGAAGCGGAGCCACTGGAAGAGCCGCCCGGGATCCGGTCCGGGCATCTGGGGTTCAACGGCGTGCCGTAGTGGGCGTTCTCGCCATCGAGTGAAAAGGCCATTTCATCCGAGATGGTCTTGCCGAGCAGCGTGGCACCTTCGTTCAGCAGCATCTCGACGGCTGGCGCAGTTGTTTGCGCCGCCGGGTGAGATCTCTTCCAATGCGGATTTCCTGCACCCGTGACGAATCCCTTGACGTCATAGAGCTCCTTGACCGCAAAGGTCAGCGAGGAGAGTTTTCCGCTCTTTTTTGGCGGTACCGTGATCATTTCGCCTGGAACGAAGGCATTGCAGGTATCGACTGGTTTCATAGGCAGGGTTGTTAGGCAGGTTGTATCAAAGTCTCATATGTGCCGTTCATTGAGGCCAGTTACCGATCAGAATGGTTCATTCAAAGTATAAAGTTAAAGACTGCCAGATTGCCGTTCATCCGGAAATTCGACCATTCATTCTGCCAATCTGCCAGTCATCCGAAGACTTGACCATTAGTCTCATAGGCTTTGACCTTTGCATGACTGAATCTCAATATGGCGGCCACGCAGCAACAAACCAAAGTGTCTGAGAGCCATGGTTTGAAGATGAAGGGGTAGATTAAGGAGTAATTTCTTCATCGACAAAAAGTAACATTGGAGGACTTGCAAATGACTACCACAATTATCGGCATCATTATCACCGCCCTTGCTATTGAGGCAGACAAGATATCGCAATACAGACACCACGTGTTGCCGGTGGTTGCTCTCGCGGGCATATTGACCGTTATTATTTCGCTCACACTGTAGATTGAAGGTACTCAAATTTACTCAGTCGAGCGACCGATAATGACGCTCATTGCAGCCGACGTATCTACCGGATCCACACCGTCTTCGCATTCACGAATTCATGCATCCCCAGCCTCGACAGCTCGCGCCCGTAGCCCGAGGCCTTCACGCCGCCGAACGGTAGGCGCGGGTCGGACTTGACCATGCCGTTGATGAAGCTGCAACCGGCCTCGATATGCGCCGCCAACTGCTCGGCGCGCGCCGCGTCTTTGCTCCAGATCGATGAGCCGAGACCGAAGCGGGTCTCATTGGCGATGCGCAACGCATCCGCTTCGCTCGCGGCGCGAATCACGATCGCCACCGGGCCGAACAGTTCTTCGCACCAGGCGCGGGTTTGCGGGTTGACCTGATCGAGGATCGATGGTTGGTAGAAGAACCCTTCACGTTCCACCGGCTGGCAGCCGGTCACCGCCACCGCGCCCTGGGCGATGGAATCGCTGACCTGGCGATGCAATGAGTCGCGCAGGTCGAGGCGCGCCATCGGACCGATCTGTGTGGCGTCATCCTGTGGGTCGCCGAGCCTGAGCGCTTCCACCCTGGTCTTGAGTCTGCGCAGGAATTCGTCCACAATCTGCGGTACGACGATGAAGCGCTTGGCGGCGATGCACGATTGCCCGCAATTGTTGAAGCGCGAGGCCATCGCCATGTCGACGGTCAATTCCAGATCCGCGTCGTGCAACACGATGAATGGATCGGAGCCGCCGAGTTCCAGCACGCATTTCTTCAAATGCTGGCCGGCGTACGCCGCCACCTTGCGCCCCGCGGCTTCCGATCCGGTGAGCGTGATCGCATGCACATGCGGGCTGGCGATGACATCGGCCACCTGTTCGACTTCGATCATCAGGTTCGCAAATACTCCCTGCGGCAAACCGCACTTGCGGAACATGGCCTCGATGGCCAGCGCGCACTGCGGCACATTCGGCGCATGTTTCAGCAGCAGCGCGTTGCCTGCCATCAGGGCCGGAGCGGCGGCGCGGAACACCTGCCAGAACGGGAAGTTCCACGGCATGATGGCCAGCACCACTCCGAGCGGGTGATACGCGACATAGCTTCTCCCGGCATCCGACTCCACCGGTTCGGCGCGCATGAATTCCTCGGCATGCTGCGCATAGTAGTCGCAGGCAGCGGCGCACTTTTCGACTTCGGCGCGCGCTTCGCGCAACGGCTTGCCCATTTCCTGGGTGATGAGGGTCGCGTACCGGTCGCGTTGCGCGCGCAGGTGTATCGCTGCATTGCGCAGCACTTCGCTGCGTTGTGCAAAGGTTGTTTGCGCCCAGGCCTGTTGCGCGCCGTGGGTTTTTTCCAGTGCCTGCTCCAGGCGGCTGCTGTCCCAACTGGCGTAGGTCCGGATCAGCTGGTTGGTGGACGGGTTCAGGCTCGTATATGGCATGACATCGCTCCTGTAGGTGCGGATTTATCCGCACGCAGTTTTTTGCCAGTGCGAATGAATTCGCACCTACACCGGGAAAATCATCATCGTTCTAACTTGCGATGAAATAACGCCCGCTTGTGCGGGCGTTATTCTGCAACAAAACTCTGCTTCGCTATGCTTTCAGCGAGGCAAGCACCTCGTCCAGCATCTTCTTTGCATCGCCGAACAACATGCGGTTGTTCTCCTTGTAGAACAGCGGGTTGTCGACGCCCGCATAGCCGGAGGCCATGCTGCGCTTCATCACGATCGAGGTCTTGGCCTTCCAGACTTCCAGCACCGGCATGCCGGCGATCGGGCTGTTCGGATCGTCCTGCGCGGCCGGGTTCACGATGTCGTTGGCGCCGATGACCATCGCGACATCGGTGTCGGGGAAGTCCTCGTTGAGCTCATCCATCTCCAGCACGATGTCGTAGGGCACCTTGGCTTCGGCCAGCAGCACGTTCATGTGGCCGGGCATGCGGCCGGCGACCGGGTGGATGCCGAAGCGCACGTTGACGCCTTTTTCGCGCAGCAGCTTGGTGATCTCGTAGACCGTGTGCTGTGCCTGCGCCACCGCCATACCGTAGCCCGGCACGATGATCACATTCTTGGCTTCGCGCAGCAGTTCGGCGGTCTCGACGGCGCTGACCGGTACCGCTTCGCCGGCCGGTTGTTGTGCATCACCGCTCGGTGCTGCGGGTGCGCCGCTGCCGGTGCCGAAGCCGCCCGCGATCACGCTGATGAAGTGGCGGTTCATCGCGCGGCACATGATGTAGGAGAGGATCGCACCTGAGGAACCCACCAGCGCGCCGGTGACGATCAGCAGGTCGTTCGACAGCATGAAGCCAGTGGCCGCCGCCGCCCAGCCGGAGTAGCTGTTCAGCATCGACACTACCACCGGCATGTCGGCGCCGCCGATCGCCATCACCATATGGATGCCGAACAGCAGCGCGATCACGGTCATCACGATCAGCGGAATCATGCCGTCGGCAACTGAGTGCGTATTGAGGAACTTGTAGCCGAAGGAAACAACGACCAGCAGGCCCAGCAGATTTATCCAGTGGCGTGCGGGCAGGAGCAGGGGTTTGCCGCCGATCTTGCCGGACAGTTTGCCGAAGGCGATGATCGAACCGGAAAAAGTCACCGCGCCGATCAGGATGCCGATGTAGATCTCCATCTCGTGGATGGCTTTTTCGGCACTGGTCAGGTTGGCCGCTGCCGCCGGGTCGATGTAATTCGCAAACCCGACCAGGCAGGCGGCCAGGCCGACCAGGCTGTGCATCAGCGCGACCAGTTCGGGCATCTGCGTCATCTTCACCACGCGGGCGGCGTAGATACCGACGCTGCCACCGATTACCATGGAGCCGATGATCCACGGAACGCCGGCTATGGTGACACGCGGTCCGAAGATGGTCGCCAGCACGGCCAGGGCCATGCCGATCATGCCATAGAGGTTGCCGCGCCGCGAGGTCTCCGGATGGGACAGGCCGCCGAGACTCAGGATAAAGAGTATCGTCGCGCCAATATATGAAACTGTTGCCAAGCTTTCAGACATGATTATCTACCTAGTTATTTGCGGAACATCGCCAGCATGCGCTGGGTAACGGCGAAGCCGCCGAACATGTTGACTGCAGTGAGTGCCAGGGCGGCGACTGCGAGGCCGAGGATGAGGCCTCTGCCGTCTGCCCCGCCAACCGGCGGCGCGACCTGCACCAGCGCACCGATGGCGATGATGCTGCTGATCGCATTGGTCACGCTCATCAGCGGCGTATGCAGCGCGGGGGTGACGTTCCACACCACCATGTAGCCGACGAAGCAGGCCAGCACGAACACCGTGAAGTGCCCGAGGAATGCCGCGGGCGCGAAGGCGCCGACGAACCAGAACAGGACTGCGGCGACACCGAACATGAT
>DASTNS010000008.1:0-2430 GCA_035720625.1 Gallionella sp.
ACCGGTCGCGATGTCGAACGGGATCTCCACCAGTTCGATGTCCTGCAATCTGACGATGCTGCGCGCCACGCTGCGGTACAGCGGGTTGACGGTGGCGGGCAGCAGCACGCGGCGCGAAGTCTTGTGTGCGCGCACCGCCATGAGGATCGCCTCGGCCAGTGCGGACGCGCCGTCGTACAGGCTGGCGTTGGACGCATCCATGCCGGTCAGCGACGCGATCATGGTCTGGTATTCGTACAGGGTCTGCAGCGTGCCCTGGCTGGCCTCGGCCTGGTACGGCGTGTAGGCGGTGTAATACTCGCCGCGCGTGGCGATCTCCCAGACCGCGGCGGGGATGTGGTGCTCGTAGGCGCCCGCACCGATGAAGTTGAGCGGCTGGACATCCTGCGCGGCGCGCTCGTGCATCAGGCGCGCCACCTGCATCTCGTTCAGCCCGTCGCCGATGGCGCTCAGCTTGCCGCTGCACAGCGCGGCGGGAATTTCGTCGAACAGCGCGTCGATGTTCTTCGCGCCGATGCTGGCGAGCATGGCCTGGATGTCCTGCTCAGTATGTGGGGTGAAAGGCATAAAATCTCCGAGTCGTTAGACGTTAGTCGTTAGTTAAAACTCGCGTAGCGGACGACGCCAACTAGCGACTAACGACTACCAACTAACGACTGTTTTTAGTGTGCTTCGCTATCGACGACGGCCTGATACGCCGCCGCATCCATCAGCGCCGCGACGTCGGCCGCATTGTCCGGCTTCATGCGGAACATCCATGCGCCATACGCGTCGGCATTGATCTTCTCGGGAGCGCTGTCCAGCTCGTTGTTCACCGCGACCACTTCTCCGGAAACCGGCGCGTACACGTCGGCGGCGGCCTTGACCGATTCTACGACCGCGCATTCTTCCTTGGCCTTGAGCTTGCGACCGACCGCCGGGTTCTCGACGAATACCATGTCGCCCAGCAGCTCCTGCGCATGCTGGGTGATGCCGATGCTGATGGTGCCGTCGGCTTCGGTCTTGACCCATTCGTGGGAGGCGGTGTATTTCAGGTTGCTCGGGTTGCTCATTTGAATCTCCTATTGGTCGTAAGTTGTTAGACGTAAGTCGTTAGTTGATGTTGTCGCTACGCGGTTTTAACTTACGTCTTACGTCTTCAAGCTGCTTTTTCCATTGCGTGCGAACGGGTACTTCACCACTTTCGCTGCGAGCATTTTATCGCGGATTGCCACCTGTACCTGGTCGCCGACCTGCACTTCCTTCGGCACGCGCGCTAGCGCGATCGACTGGTTCAGTGTGGGCGAAAAACTGCCGCTGGTGATCTCGCCTTCGTCGCCGTGCGCGGTGTGCACCTTCTGGTGCCCGCGCAGTACGCCGCGATCGAGCAGCACGAGCCCGACCAGCTTCTTGCTTGGCGGGTTGGCGAGCAGTGCCGCCTTGCCGATGAAGTCGCGCTCGCTCTTCAGGTCCACCGTCCAGCCGAGGCCGGATTCCAGAGGACCCACGCTCTCGTCCATGTCCTGTCCGTAGAGATTCATGCCCGCTTCGAGGCGCAGGGTGTCGCGCGCGCCGAGGCCGATGGGCGGCACGCCCGCCTTGTTCAGCGCGTACCAGAATTCCTCGACCTTCTCTTTCGGCAGCATCACTTCGAAGCCATCCTCGCCGGTGTAGCCGGTGCGCGCCACGAAGTATTCGCCGCAGTCCGCAGCCTGGAAATTCACCAGATTCTCGGTCGCGGCCCTGGTCTGCGGCAGCACCTGCCATACCTTGGCGCGCGCATTCGGGCCTTGCACCGCGACCATCGCCAGGTCGTCGCGCGAGGTGATGGTGAGTTGCGGCGCGTGAACCGCGGCCTGCTGTTTCATCCACGCGATGTCCTTGTCCGCCGTGCCCGCATTCACCACGATGCGGAACCACTGCTCGCTCATGAAATAGATGATGAGGTCGTCGATCACACCGCCGTCCGGGCGCAACATGGCGCTGTAGAGCGCCTTGCCTGGCAGGGTGAGCTTGTCGGCATTGTTCGCCAGCAGGTAGCGCAGGAAGGCGCGCACACCATCGCCCTTCGCATCCACCACGCGCATGTGGCACACGTCGAACATGCCGCAATCGTTGCGCACCTGATGGTGCTCGTCGATCTGCGAGCCGTAGTTCACCGGCATGTCCCAACCACCGAAATCGACCATTTTCGCGCCCATCGCGCGGTGTGCTGCGTTGAGCGGGGTTTGTTTTAGCGTCATGTTGGCTTTCTAAAAACAAAGTTTCAGTGCAGACTTACCTTCAGGTTAGTCGTAACTAAAATGAAAAAAGGCGGCGCAGCACGCGCTGCGTCGCCCCATCTGTCCTTGGTACCTGAGAGATTGCGATTAACCTGCTTCGTCATTCCGGGCTTGACCCGGAATCCAGCGGTTTTCATCTAACTGGATTCCCGCCTGCGCGGGAATGACA
>DASTNS010000009.1:0-4817 GCA_035720625.1 Gallionella sp.
TGTCCGCCGGTCTTCTCCAGCCGCGCGCGGATCGCCGCGCTGCCTTCGATCAGGTATTGGAAAGTGTTTGCGGTGACCTCGTCGAAATTCATCAGGCACAGCTTGCCGAGGTCGCTGTCGAGCAGCGCGCGCGAGGACATGAAGCGCTCGCCGCGCCCCTTGTAGATGCGGTTGGCGATCGCCAGGAACACCTTGACCTTGGGAATGCCGCCTGCCATGGTGTGGGCGAAGAAGGCGTTGCTGCCGTCGGGGATCATGCCGTCCAGCTGCGCCATCACCCGGGCAACGGAATCCCTGAAACGCTTGACGCCGACTTCGCGGCACTTTTCGATATGCGGCCAGTCGAGCTTGTCGTCCTGCCAGCTCTTGAGTGTCATGCCGCCCAGCAGATCTGTCGGCGTGGGCTCACCTGCGGGGGCGTCCAGATCGAAACCGGCCATCAGCGGCACGTTGATGATGCGCCCGCCCAGATTGGCTTCGGCGGTGGCCAGCTCCTCATCCGTCAGCGCGCGTAGCGCATTGTTCTCATCGCGGCGTCCGACGGTGATGCCGATGATCGTCATTCCCGCCTTGCGCGCCTCGTTCACCAGACCGTTGGCGTAACCCCGGCCAAACAGTTCGCCGAACAGCACAAAGGTGTCGCCTTTGCGAAAGATGTTGTGCTGCGGAATATCCCTCAACGAAACTGGTGCAATCATATAAATGTTCTCCGATTATTGATGGTGGACCCGAATGCCCATCGGGCGCGAAACCCGGATAAAAGGCGACCGGATAGTCGGCTTCATATTTTCAGTTAACGGTGCTCCTACCCCACCCACTTCCGCGCATTCTGGAACATGCGCAGCCATGCGCCGTTCTCCTGCCACTCGCGCGGGCGCCATGAGTTCTGCACGGCGCGGAACACGCGCTCGGGGTGCGGCATCATGATCGAAAAACGCCCGTCCGGTGTAGTGAGGCCGGTGATGCCCTGCGGCGAGCCGTTGGGATTGAGCGGGTAGGTTTCGGTGGGCTTGCCGGTGTTGTCCACGTAGCGCAGCGTAACCAGCGGCTGCGCGGCGGTGAGTCTGTCGGTGTTGCCAAAACGCAGTTTCAGTGAAGACTCATGCCCGCTTGCGGGCGTGATGCCGGAACTAAAATCGGCATAGCCTTCGCCGTGCGACACGACGATGGGCATACGGCTGCCCGCCATGCCGTTGAAGAAGATCGACGGCGAGGGCTGCACCTCGACCATCGCGAAGCGCGCCTCGAACTGCTCGGACTGGTTGCGCGAGAAATGCGCCCAGTTTTCCGCGCCGGGAATGATCTCGTGCAGGTTGCTCATCATCTGACAACCGTTGCACACGCCCAGCGCGAAGGTATCTTTGCGCTTGAAGAATGCCGCGAACTCGTCGCGCGCACGCGGATTGAACAGGATGGATTTCGCCCAGCCCTCACCCGCACCCAACACGTCGCCATAGGAGAAGCCGCCGCAAGCGGCGAACCCCTTGAAGTCGGCCAGCTTCACGCGACCGGAGATGATGTCGCTCATGTGCACGTCCACCGCATTGAATCCGGCGCGGTCGAACGCCGCCGCCATTTCCACCTGCCCGTTCACGCCCTGCTCGCGCAGGATGGCGATCCTGGGGCGGGAAAGATTGATGTTGACTCGCAATCCCTCACCCTGCCCTCTCCCGCCTGCGGGAGAGGGTTCTGCTTCCCTCGCCCGCAGGCGGGAGAGGGATTGAGGGAGAGGGTTCTCGTTCGGATCGTAGGTCAGCTTCACATGCAGGCCGGGATCGGCGGCATCGAGGATGCGGTCGAATTCCTGCTGCGCGCAGGCCGGATTGTCGCGCAACTTCTGCATCTGGTATGTCGTCTCCGACCAGATGCGTTGCAGCTTCACGCCGCTTTCGCTGAACAGTTTTTTGCTGCCGCGTGAAATTTCGATCATGCCGGTCTGGTTCAGCGTGGCGATCTTCTGCACGCTCTTCAGTCCCGCGTCATGCGCCAGTTGCAGGATATGCGGCACATCGCGGTTGCGCACCTGCACCAGCGCGCCGAGCTCCTCGTTGAACAATGCGCGCAGCGTGTCACCGTGCAGTTCGTCGAGGCGAATGTCCAGGCCGATATGCGAGGCAAACGCCGTCTCGCACAGCGCGACGAATGCGCCGCCATCGGAACGGTCGTGATAGGCCAGCAGCTTGCCTTCGGCGTTCAGGCGCTGCACCAGCTCGAAGAACGACTTGAGCACGCGTGCATCGTCCACGTCCGGCGCGACGTCACCGACCTGCTTGTATACCTGCGCCAGCGCCGAGCCGCCCATGCGGTTCTTACCCTGCCCCAGGTCGATCAGCAGCAGCGTGGTATCGAGGTCGGCGGCAAGTTGCGGCGTGAGCGTGTCGCGCGCGTCCGGGCACGGCGCAAACGCCGACACGATCAGCGACAGCGGCGCTGTGACGGCCTTATCCTCTTTGCCTTCCTTCCAGGTGGTCTTCATGCTCATCGAGTCCTTGCCAACCGGGATGCCGATGCCGAGCTGCGGGCACAGCTCCATGCCGACCGCGCGTACGGTGTCGAACAGCGCGGCGTCCTCGCCGTGATGCCCCGCCGCCGCCATCCAGTTCGCCGACAGCTTGATGTCGCCGATCTTCCCGATGCGCGCCGCGGCGATGTTGGTGATCGCCTCGCCCACTGCCATGCGGCCCGAAGCGGGCGCATTCAACAGTGCCAGCGGGGTGCGCTCGCCGATAGCGAAAGCCTCGCCACGGTTCGTATTGAAGCCCATCAGCGTGACCGCCACATCCGCCACCGGCACCTGCCACGGGCCGACCATCTGGTCGCGTGCGGTCATGCCGCCCACGGTGCGGTCACCGATGCTGATCAGGAAGGTCTTGTTCGCCACCGACGGCAGGCGCAGCACGCGCTCGATGGACTCGCGCAACCCGATCTTGCCGATATCGCAGGAGGTCAGCCGGGGCGTTTCGCGCGTCACGTTGCGCGTCATCTTCGGCGGCTTGCCGAGCAGCACTGACAGCGGCATGTCCACCGGCTCGTTGTTGAATTCGCTGTCGTGCACGGTGATCCGGTCGTCGGCGACGGCGGTGCCGACCACGGCGAACGGGCAGCGCTCGCGCTCGCACAGCGCGCGGAACTCATCGAGCCGCTCCGGCGCGATCGCCAGCACATAGCGTTCCTGCGACTCGTTGCACCAGATCTGTTTCGGCGACATGCCGGTCTCGTCCAGCGGAATCTTGCGCAGCTCGAAGCGCGCGCCCTTGCCGCCGCCGTGTACCAGCTCCGGCAGCGCATTCGACATGCCGCCCGCGCCGACGTCGTGGATCGACAGGATCGGGTTCTGCTCGCCCATCTGCCAGCAGCGGTCGATCACTTCCTGCGCGCGGCGCTGCATCTCGGGGTTGCCGCGCTGCACCGAATCGAAGTCGAGGTTCTCGGCGTTCGCGCCGGTGTCCATGCTGGACGCCGCGCCGCCGCCTAGGCCGATCAGCATGCCGGGGCCGCCGAGATGCACCACCAGCGCGCCGGCCGGCAAATCATGCTTGTGCGTGTGGATCGCTGCGATGTTGCCCACCCCGCCCGCGAGCATGATCGGCTTGTGGTAGCCGCGCATCTCGCCGCTGACCTGCTCTTCGAAGGTGCGGAAATAACCGGCCAGGTTCGGGCGGCCGAATTCGTTGTTGAACGCCGCCGCGCCGATCGGGCCGTCCAGCATGATCTGCAGGGCGGAGACGATGCGGCTTGGCTTTCCATAGCTACTCCCCTCACCCTGCCCTCTCCCGCCTGCGGGAGAGGGAGCAGAACCCTCTCCCGCAGGCGGGAGAGGGTTGGGGTGAGGGTCGTATATTTCCCACGGCTGCACGAATCCCGGAATGTTCAGGTTGGATACCGAGAATCCGGTCAGTCCGGCCTTGGGCTTCGAGCCGCTGCCGGTCGCGCCCTCGTCGCGGATCTCGCCGCCGCTGCCGGTCGCCGCGCCGGCGAACGGCGCGATGGCGGTCGGGTGGTTATGCGTCTCGACCTTCATCAGGGTGTGGGTCAGCTCCTCGTTGAACGCGTAAGCCCCGTCGGCGCGCGGGTAGAAGCGCTCGACGCGCGCGCCCTCGATGATCGAGGAATTGTCGGAATAGGCCACCACCGTGCCCTGCGGGCTGACCTTGTGGGTGTTGCGGATCATGCCGAACAGCGACATGTCCTGCGCCTCGCCGTCGATCACCCAGTCGGCATTGAATATCTTGTGGCGGCAGTGCTCGGAGTTCGCCTGCGCGAACATCATCAGCTCGACGTCGGTCGGGTTGCGTTGCAGCTTGCGGAAATTCTCGACGAGATAGTCGATCTCGTCCGCCGAAAGCGCCAGCCCCATCTCGCGGTTGGCCTTCTCCAGCGCCTTGCGGCCGCCCTTCAGCACATTCACGGTTTCGAGCGGCTGCGGCTTGCCATGTTTGAAGATCTTTTCCGCCGCACCGTCGATGCTGTCCAATACGGTCTCGGTCATGCGGTCATGCAGCAGCGGCAGCACCGCGGCCTGCTCGGCCTTGCTCAACGGTTTGCCGCCCGGGGTCGAGAGGTAATACACCACGCCGCACTCGATGCGCGTAACCTCGGACAGCCCGCAATGCTGCGCGATGTCGGTGGCCTTGGTGGACCACGGCGAGATCGTGCCGAGGCGCGGCACCACCAGCAGGCGCTGGTATCGGGCTGCATCCGTGGGCTCGCCCGCTGCCCTGCCCAGATTCAGCACCTTGTCCAGCCCCAACACTTTATCCAACAGGCTGGCTTGCGCCTTGCCCAGCGTCTGGCCCTTGAGGGCGCTGAAATACCAG
>DASTNS010000010.1:0-3053 GCA_035720625.1 Gallionella sp.
CTGGACGGCGCGATCGACCTGCTGCTGGTTTCCTTTTCCAGCATAGATCCCGAGGTATACAAACGGGTGCATGTCAATCTCGACCAGGCGCGCGTCATGGAGAATATCAAGACGGCGCAACGGCTTTTCAAGCATACGCAGCTCGCCATCAGCCTCACGCCGATGCCGGAATGCCTGACCTCCCTGCCGGACACCATCGCCTGGCTGCGCGCGCAGGGTGTGGAAACCCTGACCATGTCACCTACCCTGTACAACCGCGGCGGCAGCCTGCAGGATCACGAACTGGCCACCGAAAAGCTGCGGCAACTGATCCAACAGCACCACTTGCGCTCGCAGGAATTCGATTTCATTCCCGGCGTCCGGGATGTCTTTCAGCAGTGGCGCAGCAACCGTTTCAAATGCGTGCCGCGCAACATCGATATCTTCATCGCGTCGAGCGGCGATTACCTGTATTGCTACAACGACGTCAAGCACGAGCATCCCATCGGCAACGTGGCGGACATGGGCATCCGCGAGGTGCTGGCCAAACGCGAAGGCATGGCACTGATCCCGGAGCTGTGCAACGGCTGCAACATGCTCGGCCGTTACGATGCGAAGGAACTGGTAAAAGCCGGATTCTCGTATGCGCGCGCCAAACTGAAAGCTGCCTGATCCGGCACGATGCCATGAACTTTGAACTTTTTTCGCGTCCGGCAGCCTGATGTCGGGCATTTGTGCCGATGAGTCCATTTGTTTTGCTCCCATATAAAAACTACCCGTTCCATTTGACAGGTCAACCAGGCAGCCTTTCGAAAATCGATGAATACCGTCATTTCCAATCCAGCCATAGGCCTGGCTGAACGCCCTTTCGATGTGCGTTTTTCCCAGCCTGACGCGGCTGATCGTGCCGAGGTTGAGCGCTTCATCAGCGATGTCTTCCGCGAGGCGTATGGTGCAGAGATCAAACGTTTCAAGCCCTGCCTGATGAGCCTGCGCGACCATGACAATAAACTGGTTGCGGCCTGCGGATTTCGCAGTGCCGCGCTTGAGCCGCTGTTTCTGGAAACCTATCTTGATCAACCCGTTGAGGTGGTGCTTGCGGAACGCGTCGGTTTCCCGGTCAGGCGCGACGATATCGTCGGGGTGGGCAATTTCTCGGTTGTAGAGCCAGGGATGGCACGCTACCTGATTACCGCCATCAACGACCATCTCCACGACACTCACAATCAATGGGCCGTGTTCACCGCCGTTCCGGTGTTGCGCAATGCGTTTATCAAGATGGGACTGAATCCGATCATACTCGGTGACGCGGACAAGAGCCGGCTCCCCCAAAAAGAACAGGAAGAGTGGGGCAGCTACTACGCGCAGAAACCGCAAGTCATGGCGATAAGGCGCATCGAGCGGCGCAGCCAACCCAGAATTCCAAAAGCCGGAACGCCCGAATCCGTAACCAGCACGCGATGCCAAACCTGCGGAATGACATTGAAACAAAAATGAGCCCGTCCGTCATTGATGCCATCAACCGGCGAAACAACGAACACCCCGATTTCCCTGCCCTGCTCGGCAAGCAATATGCGCTCACCTATCGTGAACTTGCCGCTGCGATCGAACGATTCGGCGCACAACTGCGCGCGGCTCCCGCCAGGACGATCGGGCTGGCACTGGACAATTCGCCGCTCTGGGCCGTCCTCGACCTGGCCGGGTTGCATGCCGGCAAGCCGCTCATCCCGTTGCCGTTCTTCTTCTCGGCGGAGCAAATCGCGCACAGCATCCGCGACGCAGGGATCGATTGCATCCTCACCGACCAGCCGGAGCAATACCGGAAGCTGCTCGAAGCCGCAGGCATTGAAACCGGAGCAGTACTCGCGCACGACTTGGACGGCCAGGCATTCAGCGAAATCCGGCTGCGCAACATCGCCGCGAGGGAGTTGCCCGCAGGCACGGTCAAGGTTACCTATACCTCCGGTACCACCGGGCATCCGAAAGGCGTGTGCCTGAGCGCCGACGCGCTGCAACAGGTTGCGTCTTCGCTGCTGGCCGCCACGCGCGGAAGGCAGGATGACCGGCATGTCAGCGTGCTGCCGCTGTCCACGCTGCTGGAAAACCTCGCCGGCGTGGTTGTGCCGCTCTTGGCCGGGGCAAGCTGCCATTTGCTGCCGCTCGCCGAGGTGGGCCTGAGCGGCTCGACCGGGCTGGACGTCAAAAAAATGCTGGCCGCGCTGATTCGGTGCCGCGCGACGACCACCATCCTCACCCCGCAACTGTTGCACGCGATGGTCGCTGCCATAGAGGCGGGGCATCCCGCACCGAAGCAGTTACGCTTTGTCGCGGTGGGCGGTGCGCCGGTCGCCCCGCGTTTGTTGCAACGCGCAGAGGCGCTCGGCATTCCGGTGTTCGAGGGCTACGGTTTGTCCGAATGCGCATCGGTCGTCGCGCTCAATACCGAAAATGAGCGCCGCGTCGGCAGCGTCGGCAAACCGCTGCCGCACGCGCAAGTGAAATTCGCCGAAGACGGCGAGATCCTGGTGGCGGGCGCGACGCTGCTCGGCTATACCGGCGATGCGCCGGCACAACCCGGCGAATGCTCTTCAATCAAATTCTGGCCGACTGGCGACATCGGGCATCTCGATGAGCAGGGCTTCCTGCACCTCACCGGGCGCAAGAAGAACATCTTCATCACCTCGTTCGGGCGCAACGTGTCGCCGGAATGGGTGGAACGCGAGCTGACCCTGCATCCGGCCATCGCCCAAGCGGCGGTGTTCGGCGAGGCGCGCCCGTGGAACGTGGCGGTGATCGTGCCGCACGGCACCACTCCCGAAGCGATCGGCGCGGTGAACCATGCGATTGCGGAAGCCAACCGCGTGCTGCCGGACTATGCGCGGGTAAAATACTGGCTGCCCGCACAGGCCCCATTCCTGCCGCAGAACGGCCAGCTGACCGCGAACGGCCGCCTGAAGCGCGCGGCGATCTGGCAGCTTTACCAGGCAGCCATCGAACAACTGTACAAGGAAAACTCAACCTAAAAATGCAATTGAGCCACGGATGAACACGGATTGACACAGATGAACAATGGG
>DASTNS010000011.1:0-9916 GCA_035720625.1 Gallionella sp.
ACAGGCGCAAGCTTAGCACACCGCTGGCGATGATGAACGCCATGCCCAGCCAACTGCCCAGGCTCAGGGTCTCATCCCACAGCAGCATGCCGAACAGGCTGGCGAACACGATGGTGCTGTAGGCCAGGCTGCCGACCACCAACGTCCTGCCGGTGCGGTAGGCGCGCGTCATGGCGAGTTGCGCGAGGGTGGCAGAACTGCCCAGCCCGAGCAGGATGGCGAAGCCTTGCGGCGTGATCGCATGCACGGTGCCGAACAGTATCCAGACGCCGCTGCCGAGGGTGGCGGTCAGGCTGAAATAGAACACGGTGCGCGCGTCCGGTTCGCCGATCATCGCGAGCTGCCTGACGTTAAGGTAGGCGACGCCGGCGAGGAAGCCGGAGATCAGGCCGAGCAGGCCGGGCAGCAGCTGTTCGCGTTCCAGCGTCGGTTGCAGCAGCAACACCACGCCGCAGAATCCCAGCGCGATGGAGGTGGTCAGCGGCAGGTGGAACTTGTCCTTGAACACCAGCATGGTGAGGAGGGTGAGGAACAGCGGCGCGGTGTAGTTGAGCGTGACGGCGGTGGCGAGCGGCAGCACGGTGATGCAGTAGAAAAACAGCGCGAGCGCCACCGAGCCGGAAATACCGCGCCACAGGTGGGCACGCCAGTGCCGCGTGGCGACGCGGATATGCTGCTGGCGCATGATGCCGTACACCAGCAGCAGGCCGAACAGCGAGCGGTACAGCACCAGTTCGACATGGGAAAAATGCGCCGCGCCGAGCTTGACGAACACCCCCATGCAGCCGAACAGCAATCCGGCGACCAGCATCCAGGATGATTTCATAAGGGTTGTTGTAGGCTGTTCGTTGGGGGCGCGGATTCTCTCCGAATTTGCTGCACGGGGCAATATTAAAGTGGCTCAGCAGGGGCGGGTTGGGTAAAATGGCGACCTTTCACAATGCAGAGATGGTTATGGCCGGTAAAGCGCAAAAAACCGTTGATTTCGAGTCGGCAATGGCCGAGCTCGAGCGGATCGTCGCCGACATGGAGGCGGGCAAGTTGTCGCTGGAAGATTCGCTGGCGGCCTACAAGCGCGGCGCGGAACTGCTGGCGTTCTGCCGCGGCCGCCTCGAAGACGCGCAGCAGCAGGTAAGCGTGCTGGAGAACGGCGTGCTGAAGGATTTTTCCGCCGCCGGCGAAGCAGGGCAGGGTTAAGATGGCCTCTGAAAATTCAGAGTTCGCCCAAATGCAAGGCGCGCGGGAAATTTTGCCGCGCCGCATATGGAGTTATATGCAAGCAAGAAATTTTTCACGCAACACAGCAGTTGGGATGAAATCTGTATTTTTCGAGGTCAGCTTTGATGGGTGCTGATTTCCAGAGCTGGGTCGCCGCAAACCAGGCGCGCTTCGAGGAAGTGCTGCGCGGCTTGTTGCCGCGCGCCGACGTTGCGCCGCAACGTCTGCACGTGGCGATGCGCTACGCCGTGCTGGACGGCGGCAAGCGCGTGCGCCCACTGCTGGCGTTCGCTGCTGGCGAATTGGCCGGCGCGGAAGCGGCGCGGGTGGATGTCGCCGCCGCTGCCGTCGAGTTGATCCATGCCTATTCGCTGGTGCATGACGATATGCCGTGCATGGATGACGACGTGCTGCGCCGCGGCAAGCCGACCTGCCATGTGCAATACGACGAGGCGACCGCACTGCTGGTCGGCGATGCCTTGCAGACGCTGGCGTTCCAGCTGCTCGCGGAGCATCGCCTGAACGATGATGCGGCGCGCCAACTGGAAATGGTCAAATTGCTGGCAGTGGCGTCCGGTTCGCGCGGCATGGCGGGCGGGCAGGCGATCGACTTGGCCAGCGTGGGCAAGTCGCTCACGCTCCCCGAACTGGAATTCATGCACATCCACAAGACCGGCGCGCTGATTCGCGCGGCGATCCTGCTGGGTGCGCATTGCGGTTCCCGCCTGGAAGCTGCGCATATGGACAAGCTGGATCATTTCGGCAAGCTGATCGGCTTGGCGTTCCAAGTGGTGGACGACGTGCTCGACTGCGAGGCGGACACCGCGACGCTGGGCAAGACCGCAGGCAAGGATGCGGATAACGACAAGCCGACCTATGTCAGCCTGCTGGGCATACATGGCGCGCGCGACATGGCGCAGCAGTTGCATCGCGAGGCGCTGGAAACCCTGGCCGGATTCGGCGAGGCGGCGCAACGCCTGCGCGAGCTGGCCGATTTCATCGTGTTGAGAAAATTCTGATGCACCCATTGCTGACCTCCATCAACCTCCCGGACGATTTGCGCAAGCTGGATCGCGCGCAGTTGCCGCAACTCGCCGATGAGCTGCGCCGTTTCCTGATCGAGTCGGTGAGCAAGACCGGCGGGCATTTGTCTTCCAACCTCGGCACGGTCGAGCTGACCATCGCATTGCATTACATCTACCACACGCCGGACGACCGTCTGGTATGGGATGTGGGGCACCAGACCTATGCGCACAAGATCCTCACCGGACGGCGCGAAGCGATGAGCAGGCTGCGCATGGCGGGCGGCATCGCTGGTTTCCCCAAGCGCGATGAAAGCCCCTACGATGCCTTCGGTACCGGGCATTCCAGTACGTCGATCAGTGCTGCGCTGGGCATGGCGGTTGCGGCACAACTGGAAGGATCGGAGCGGCACGCTGTGGCGATCATCGGCGACGGCGCGCTGACCGGCGGGATGGCCTTCGAGGCGCTCAACAATGCCGGCGCGCGCAATGCCAATTTGCTGGTCATCCTCAATGACAACGATATGTCCATTTCGCAGCCGGTCGGCGCGCTGAATAATTATCTGGCCAAGCTGATGTCGGGGCGTTTTTATGCGGCGATGCGGCGCGGCAGCGAGAAGATGCTCAAGGGGATGCCCCCAGTGCTGGAATTTGCCAAGCGCGCCGAGGAGCATGTCAAAGGCATGGTGACCCCCGGCACGCTGTTCGAGGAATTCGGCTTCAACTATATCGGGCCGATCGACGGGCATGACATGGATGTGCTGCTGGACACACTGGGCAACATACGCCAGCTTACCGGCCCGCAGTTCCTGCATGTGGTCACGCAGAAGGGCAAGGGCTACGCGCATGCCGAGCAGGACAGCGTTCTGTATCACGGCGTGAGCAAGTTCGATCCGGTTAACGGCATTGCCCCTGCTGCCCTGAACAATGCCGGAGAGCAGCCCGCCAGGCCCACCTATGCCGAGGTATTCGGACAGTGGCTGTGCGACATGGCGGCGCAGGACGAGCGGCTGATCGGCATCACGCCGGCGATGTGCGAAGGCTCCGGGATGGTGGAATTTGCCAAAAATTTCCCGGCGCGCTATTTCGACGTGGGCATCGCCGAGCAGCATGCGCTGACGTTTGCCGCCGGTTTGGCCTGCGACGGTTGCAAACCGGTGGTGGCGATCTATTCGACTTTCCTGCAGCGCGCCTATGACCAGCTCATCCACGACATCGCGATCCAGAACTTGCCGGTCATGCTGGCGATCGACCGCGGCGGGCTGGTCGGCGCGGACGGCGCGACCCATGCGGGCAGCTTCGACCTTTCCTATTTGCGCTGCATCCCCAACATGACGGTGATGGCGCCGGCCGACGAGGACGAATGCCGCCAGATGCTTTACACCGCGTTCCGGTTGAATGTACCGAGCGCGGTGCGCTATCCGCGCGGGTGCGGCCCCGGCGTGGCGGTCAGCCAGGAGATGCGCACCCTGCCGGTGGGCAAAGGCGAATTGCGCCGTGAAGGGCGCAAAGTAGCGATCTTGGCATTCGGTTCGATGCTGGCTCCCGCGCTGGCTGCCGCCGGGCAGCTGGATGCAACCGTGGCCAACATGCGCTTCGTCAAGCCGCTGGATGCCGAACTGGTGCTGCGTCTGGCGCGCGAACATGAACTGCTGGTCACGGTGGAGGAAAACGCCGTGCAGGGCGGCGCGGGCAGCGTGGTGGCGGAATGCCTGCAACAGCACGGCGTTGCCGTACCGCTGCTGCAACTCGGCTTGCCGGATTGCTTCATCGAGCAGGGCGAGCACGCGCAAATGCTGGCGGACTGTGGTTTGGACGCCGCCGGGCTGGTTGTTGCCATTAAAGAATTTGGTAGGGGTACGGCGCGCCGTGCTCCTACTTCGTAAATATCTATGACCACTAATTATTGAGAGAGGCTGCCATGAATGCCCTCGTGAAACCCCCCATCGCCGATGTGCAAAATTCCGCCGATACGCGCCATCTGGCAATCAATCGCGTCGGCATCAAGGGTATCCGCCACCCGGTCAAGGTGAAGGACAAGAGCATCGGCGTGCAGCACACGGTCGCCACGTTCAACATGTACGTGCACCTGCCGCATAACTTCAAGGGCACGCACATGTCGCGCTTTGTCGAGATACTCAACGAGCACGAGCGCGAGATCTCCGTCGAATCCTTCGAGAGCATCCTGCATGAGATGGTGGTTCGCCTGGAGGCTAAATCCGGCTACATCGAAATGTGTTTCCCGTATTTTGTGAACAAGACCGCGCCGGTGTCCGGCGTGCAAAGCCTGCTCGATTACGACGTGACGCTGATCGGCGAGATTGTCGGCGGCAAGGCACGCGTCACGATGAAGGTCGTGGTGCCCGTCACCAGCCTGTGCCCCTGCTCCAAGAAGATTTCCGAGCGCGGCGCGCACAACCAGCGTTCGCACGTTACGCTCACCTTGCGCACCAACCGTTTTGTCTGGATCGAAGAGGTAGTGCGCATCGCCGAGGAGCAGGCCTCCTGTGAACTGTTCGGCCTGCTGAAGCGGCCGGATGAGAAATTCGTCACGGAGCGCGCCTACGACAATCCCAAGTTTGTCGAGGATATGGTGCGCGACGTGGCGGCGGTGCTGAACGCCGACGAGCGCATCGACGCTTTCATTGTCGAATCGGAAAACTTTGAATCGATACACAACCATTCCGCTTATGCGCTGATCGAACGCGACAAAACGATTTTGTAGGGGCGCGTTCATCGCACCCTATTTTTCAACATGAACGGGCGTGATGAATCGCGCCCCTACAAAAACATGAAACCCATCGCCATCTTCCGCCATGCAGCCCCAGAAGGCCCCGGTTATCTGGCCGAATTCCTCGACGAACGGCAGATTCCGTGGCAGTTGATCGCCATCGATGCGGGCGATGCCGTGCCGCATTCTGCGGAGGCCTATTCCGGGCTGGTATTCATGGGCGGGCCGATGAGCGTCAACGATGAGTTGCCGTGGATACCGCCGGTGCTGGCGTTGATCCGCGAGGCGGTCGCCAGGGATATTCCCGTGCTGGGGCATTGCCTCGGCGGACAATTGATCTCAAAGGCGCTGGGCGGCACGGTATCGCGCAATCCGGTGAAGGAAATCGGCTGGGGCGAAGTGACGGCGGCGGACAACGACAGCGCGCGCGCATGGTTTGGCGAGATGCGGTATTTCAACGCCTTCCACTGGCATGGCGAAACCTTCACGCTGCCACCAAGCGCGACGCTTCTGTTGTCCAGTACATATTGCACCAATCAGGCTTGGGCCATCGGCAAACACCTCGCGCTGCAATGCCATGTGGAGATGACCGCCGCAATGATCGTTTCCTGGTGCGAGGTCGGCGCGGAAGAAATACTCACCGGCAAGAACAGTCCGGCGGTGCAGTCCGCCAGCGAAATACAGCGGCAAATGGCGAGCGAATTGCCTCGTTTGCGGGAAGTCGCGACGCGGCTATATACGAAATGGATTACCGGGGTGCCGCGTTAACGTGAAACTCGCGTAGCGAGACCGCACCCTTCTCTCCCGCAAACGGGAGAGAGTTAGGAGAGAGAGACGCGGGCATGGCGGGCTTTATCATCATGGGCAGCATAATTGCCATGCCCGCTAGGCCGGACTATCTAGGCTTTCGGCATATTGACCCCGTAGCTCGGGCGGGTTAGGGTGTGCCCTATGAGTCATTCAAGAAATTACCTGAACATGATCGTCGCGCCGGAAAACAATCAAGCAGATACATTTAATCACAGAAGGTCTTTTAAGCCCTTGGACATGAAGGATTACGATGAAGAAGTTAATGCTGTCAGTAATACTACTTTTCGCAAACAGCGCATCTGCTCTTGAGTTTACTTATACGAGCAGGTTTGCAGATGGGTCTGTCTTTGATGGTATCGCCAACCAGCTTACAATTTCAGGAGTTATCGTTCAGGGTGACGCTCAACGATTTGCCGATTTTGTTAATCAATCGCCCAAGGACGCATGGATTGCATTGAAACGAGTGCGGCTAGATTCTCCAGGTGGCGATGTATTAGAAGCAATGAAGTTGGCCGAAATTCTGCATGGGTTGTATCCAAGCATGTGGGTTACCCGAGGAAAGAGATGCGCTAGTTCATGTTTGCTGCTTTGGTTAGCTGGCTCATCTCGTGGCTTTGACAACGGCGGTCAAGTGGGAATCCACAGGCCAACCTTCACCCCAGAATATTTACGCAAGTTAACGTTAAAGGAATCAGAAAAACAGTATGAAATTATGTCGAACACATTTCGAGCATTTGTTCTGAAGCAAGGATTGCCACAATCACTCTACGAAAAGCTGATAGCAACCCCTAGTACCAGTCTCTACTGGCTTAACGATAGCGACATGCAGCTAATCGGCACATATTCTCCTTACTATGAAGAAAAATTGCGAAATACCTGCGGCCCATTAGGAAATGGGCGAGAGCATGAATTTAGAAAGTGCGAATCATCCTTAACGATAAGGAGCAAAGCTAAGGAATTTGACCGTATCGTCGGCTCATCTGGTAATTTGTGGTGGATGAAAGCAAGAGAAAGCTTTCTTGGACGAGAGTAATTGAATGAACCAAGATGTTCCTGGCTACCTGTTTACGATGGATATTGAGGGGCTCCAAAAATTCGTTTCTGAGAAAGAAGGGGCGCTAAACATCATTGAACAACTTCGGGGTGGTGCCAAAAACCGTTGGCCTTATGCTCAAGTTCGAGATGTAATCATGGCTTTGATAAAGCAGCCAAAGCACAGGGTGTATCAAACATATGCGATTCCAGGAGGTGAATTCACTGTGAGCCGTGCGAGAAGATTGCTCAATCATAGGGGATGGTTTTTACGGGAGGAAGATTTGGGGCCTCCTCCGCCAGACAAAATGATCGATCCTGGACGCTGCCATCAACCAAATCGCCCTCTATGCTATTGTTCGCTTCATCCTGAGATAGCGCTTTCGGAGCTTAACCCGGAAATGGGGGAGCGTTTTGTTATTGCTGAATTTCGATTCGAGCAAAATATCATTGCGATGCCTGTAGGAGAGCTTGATTACTATCGACGTACAGGTGAGACATATTTGGGTTCTGCAATCGAAGGCGCAACGAAACCATTTGACGATACTCTTGTAGAGCCTAACGCTGTCATACCGGTATTGATTGATGCTTTCCTTGCAGACGAATTTATCAAACCAGCAATAACCGATACGGACTACAAGATAACAAGTGCTTTTTCGGACATCATATTGAACGAGTTCGGGCCGACTCATAAAGTCGATGCCCTCGTTTATCCAAGTGTTGCCTTTCGTGGTGGCCTGAACTTCGCGATTCAACCTGAGTCACTGAAGCTTAAAATGAAATTGATCGATGCAGAGGTTATCGAAATCACCGATGTGGTCGGGTATGGAATTTTCGGTCGCAAACAGTTAGGTAAGCTCAAATCAATCACCGATGGTCGCCTTGATTGGAATCAAATGGAGTTTTGAAAGAATCCAACCCTGGCAGGTGCAATTCCCAGTCTTGGCTATAATGGCCGCGTTTCCGGTGCAAGGGGAAACGTGATTTACCGACTAATCAAGGAGAATTCCATGAAGAAACTGATCGCATTGGCTTGTTTGGGTTTTGCATTTTTCGTTACCGCACCAGCTTTCGCGGGGCCGCAACAGGAAAAAATGAAGGGTTGCAGCAAGGAAGCAAAGGGCTTGAAGGGTGAAGAATATAAAGCCTTTAGGAAAAAGTGCTTATCTAAGGATTATGTATTGAAATCCGATGCGGCAACTCCGGCGAAGCCAGCTACCCCCGCCACTCCGGCAACCTCGACAGCGCACCCGCAACGAAACAAAATGAAGGACTGCAATGCCGAGGCCAAGACCAAGGCGCTGAAAGGCGACGAACACAAGAAATTTATGAGCACCTGCCTGAAGGGTTAAATGCTGGCCGTTGTGTTGGAAAACGCGCCGCAAGGCGCGTTTTTCGTTGGGGGTAGGAAATCGTGCGGTGTATAATCCGCACTCTTTTGCGCGGCCATACCGTGCTCCATTTTGTAAAGATTGCATGATCAAAAAATTCCTCAAGCGCGTATTCTGCAAGCCGGCCAAAACCAGATCGTCGGGGAATGCGCGGATCATTCCGTTCGAATTGCATGGCGTGGCACGCGAGCAGATCAGTTACGGTGCGCAGAAAGTCACCGACGGCCTGCAGGCAGCGGGCTATCAGGCTTATGTGGTCGGCGGCGCAGTGCGCGATCTGCTGCTGGATCGTATTCCCAAGGATTTCGATGTGGCGACCGATGCCACGCCGGAAGAAGTGCGCCGCGTGTTCCGCCGCTCGCGCATCATCGGGCGGCGCTTCCGGCTGGTGCATGTGATGTTCGGCGAGGAAGTGGTCGAGGTTTCCACCTTCCGGAGCATGATCGAAGCCGAAGATGCGCAGACCGACGAGCATGGCCGCCTGCTGCGCGACAACCAGTTCGGCGACCAGGAACAGGATGCGGCGCGGCGCGATTTTACCGCCAACGCGCTGTTCTACGATCCGGCTACCCAGGAGATTCACGACTATCACCATGGGTATGACGATACCCGCAAATATCTGTTGCGCATGATCGGCGACTCTGCAACACGCTATCGCGAAGACCCGGTGCGGATGCTGCGCGCGGTGCGCCTGTCCGCCAAGCTGGGCATGCAGGTCGACACTGCAACTGCCGCACCGATTGCCGGGATGAAAGACTTGCTCGACAACGTGCCGCAGGCGCGTCTGCTCGATGAGGTGTTGAAGATGCTGCTGTCCGGCCATTCGGTGGAGTGCATCCAGCAGTTGCGCAAGATGAACCTGCACCATGGTTTGCTGCCGCTGCTGGACGTGATTCTGGAGCAGCCGATGGGTGAAAAATTCGTCATGCTGGCGTTGCGCAATACCGACGAGCGTCTCAGCCAGGACAAGACAGTTTCGCCGGCGTTCTTGTTTGCCGCACTACTGTGGCATGAGGTGCTGGCGGCATGGAATCTGCGTGTGCAGCAAGGTGAGCGTCCGGTGGGTGCGATGCACGCGGCGATGGATGAGGTACTCGGTAAACAGAAAGCGCAGCTTGCCATTCCGCACCGCCACGATGCGGTGATGAAAGAAATATGGCTGCTGCAGCAACGCTTCGAGCAGCGCGCCGGACAGCGACCGTTCCGCTTGCTGGAGCAGCCGCGTTTCCGCGCCGGGTTCGATTTTCTGCTGTTGCGTTGCGCCAGCGGCGAGGTGGATGATGAGCTCGGGTTGTGGTGGGATGAATTCCAGGATGCCAGCGACGAACGCCGTGCAGAAATGTTGCAGCCGGAGCGGGCCGGAGACAAAAAACGCCGCCGTCGCAAGCCACGCAGAAAACCGGAAGCCGCTGCAACGGATGAGCCGACAGCATAATGCCGCACATCGCCTTCATTGGGCTGGGCAGCAACCTGGAAGACCCACGCAGCCAGTTGCAACGCGCCTTCGCCGAGCTTGACCGGCTGCCGGGCACGCGCCTCGTGGCGCGTTCGTCGCTGTACCGCAGCGCGCCGCTGGGCTATCCGGATCAGCCGGAGTTCGTGAATGCGGTCGCGGAAATCACAACGGCACTGGCCCCGCAGGTCTTGCTGCAAGCCTTGCTGCAAATCGAGCGCGAGCATGGCCGGGAGCGCACCTTCCGCAATGCGCCGCG
>DASTNS010000012.1:0-2493 GCA_035720625.1 Gallionella sp.
TTCTTCACGCAACAACCTGTTCAAGCGCCGCAAGTTCTGCCGTTTCACGGTCGAGAAGATCGCCGAAGTGGATTACAAGGATGTGAACATCCTCAAGGAATTCATCTCCGAGAACGGCAAGCTGATTCCGGCGCGTATCACAGGTACCAAGACACGCTATCAACGCCAATTAAGTACTGCCGTGAAGCGTGCCCGTTTCCTGGCTTTGATGCCTTACACCGATTTGCACTAAGGAGCGTAGTCATGCAAATAATTTTGATGGAAAAAGTGACCAACGTCGGGCAATTGGGTGATGTGGTCAAGGTCAAGAATGGTTTTGCCCGCAATTTTTTGATCCCGCAAGGCAAGGCGAAGCGCGCAACCGCAGCCAATATGGCTGAATTTGAAGCACGCCGCGTTGAGATTGAAGCGGCCGAAAAAGCCAAACTGGCCGAAGCGCAAGCGCGCGGTGAAAAGCTGGCTGGTTTGACGGTGCAGATCGTGCAAAAGGCCGGTGTGGACGGCAAGCTGTTCGGCTCCGTCACCAATGCCGACATTGCAGCCGCGCTGGTAGCACAAGGCTTTGACGTGGAAAAAGCGCAGGTACGCATGCCGACCGGCCATCTCAAGCAAATCGGCGACCATCACATCAGCATCGCGTTGCATACCGATGTGGTCGTGGACATTACCGTTGCGGTGCTCGGCGAACAGTAATTCGCCGCTGTATCAAGGCAATACAGAAAAGGGCTGGCAACAGTCCTTTTTTGTTTCCATAACTTTAATTGGGACGGGTAAAATGCCTGCGGCACAACGGTAGTTAATCGGTTCAATCAAATGCAAAATTTTTCCAGTTCGGACGCACAACTCGATCAGATCAAATTACCCCCCCATTCGGTGGAGGCCGAGCAATCTGTGCTGGGCGGCCTGCTGCTGGAGGCGAGCGCGCTGGACAAGATTGCCGACCTGATAACCGATGACGACTTCTATCGCCATGAGCATCGCCTGATTTTTCGCCAGATTGTGCGGCTGAGCGAGCTGGCCAAGCCGGTGGACGTGATCACCGTTGCCGAGGCACTGGAGATTGCAGGTGAGTTGGACAAGGTCGGCGGTCTGCCTTACCTGGGCAGTCTGGCGCAGAATGTGCCGTCGGCGGCCAACATCCGCCGCTACGGCGAAATTGTGCGCGAGCGCTCCATCATGCGCAAACTGGCCGAAGTCGGCGCCGATATTTCTGGTAGCGCCTACAATCCGGCCGGGCGCGACGCTGCGCAGTTGCTGGATGAGGCGGAGAGCAAGGTTTTTGAGATTGCAGAGGCGGGTTCGAAAGGTAAGCAGGGATTCATGGCCATGCCGCCGCTGTTGACCCAGGTGGTGGAGCGCATTGAGACGCTGTATGGGCGCGACAATCAAAGCGATGTGACCGGCACGGCCACCGGTTTCACCGACCTGGACCGCATGACTTCCGGTTTGCAGGCCGGTGAGCTGATCATCGTAGCGGGCCGCCCGAGCATGGGCAAGACTGCGTTCTCCATCAATATTGCCGAAAATGTGGCGCTGGACAGCAAGCTGCCGGTGGCGATTTTCAGCATGGAAATGGGCGCTACGCAACTGGCGATGCGCATGCTCGGTTCGGTCGGTAAACTCAACCAGCATGATCTGCGCACCGGACGCTTGCAGGATGACGATTGGGGACGGCTGACCCATGCGATCGGCAGGCTCAACGACGCACCGATCCACATCGATGAAAGCGCTGCGCTGTCTGCCCTCGAGGTGCGCGCGCGGGCGCGCCGCCTGCACCGCCAGAACAACGGGCTGGGTCTGATCGTGGTGGATTATCTGCAATTGATGAGTTCTAACGTTGGCAAAGCCAGTGAAAACCGCGCCACGGAAATCTCGGAAATTTCCCGTTCCTTAAAGGCGTTGGCGAAGGAATTGCATGTGCCGGTGGTTGCGCTGTCGCAGCTGAATCGCAGCCTGGAGCAACGCCCCAACAAACGTCCGGTGATGTCCGATTTGCGCGAGTCCGGGGCGATCGAACAGGATGCCGACCTGATCCTGTTCATCTACCGCGACGAAGTCTATAACAGCGATTCCCCCGACAAGGGCAAGGCCGAGATCATCATCGGCAAACAGCGTAACGGCCCGATTGGCAAAATCGAACTGGCGTTCCGCGGCGAATACACGCGCTTCGATAACTTGGCCTCCGGCGGTTATTGATCCGCCGAGCCAGCCTCACTTAACAGGCCTGCAATGCCGCCAGTGCCGCCTCGTAATTTGGCTCGTTCTTGATCTCGCTGACCAGCTCGGTATAGCGCACCACGTTGTTGCTATCCAGCACGACCACCGCGCGCGCCGCGAGCCCGACCAGCACGCCGCTGGCGATCTCCACGCCGTAGTTGCGCAGGAACTCGCGGCCGCGCATCAGGGACAGGTTGGTCACGTTGTCCAGGCCTTCGCTGGCACAGAAACGCGCCATGGCAAACGGCAGATCGGCGGAGATGGTGATCACCACGG
>DASTNS010000013.1:0-15688 GCA_035720625.1 Gallionella sp.
ACGCGATGGTGGATCGCGACGACGACATCCATCTCGGCATCCACTCTGCGGCGCTGTTTTTCGGCAAATACGACGTGGCGGCGGTGATGGGCTGCTATGCCATTACCCTGGCATTGCTGGCAGCAGCGGGGCAAATGGCCGAACTGGGCTGGATATTTTATACAGGTTTGGTAGCTGCGGCAGGTATTGTGCTGTATCACTACACCCTCATCAAAAACAGGGGCCGCGAAGAATGCTTCAAGGCGTTCCTGCATAACAACTGGTTCGGCGCGGCGGTGTTTGCCGGGTTGGCGGGGGATTACCTGTTGAGGGGTAATGCATAAAATGCATAATAAACACATATGGCCCTGAGAACTGCAGTTGGTTGGGAAAGCCATTCTTCAATGTGTCGGCTTGCCCTGCAGGTGCGAATTCATTCGCACACAATTTGTTATCTGGGCGAATAAATTCGCCCCCATTCCGTCAACTTCGGTTTACAGGGCTACTTTTCGCTACACTTACAGCATGGAAAAGAACGGCCAGCCCTATCTCGCCAACCCGCTGCTCCGATGCAGTTACAGCCTGATCGCACCGCTCTATGATCTGGTCATCGAGCGATCGATGCGGGAGGTGCGCATGCGTTCGTTGCGCGCCTTGCCGACGGATAAGGCGGCAAGAGTGTTGTTGAGCGGTATCGGTACGGGACTTGACTTGCCGCTGCTGCCGGCGATGCACCGCTACACCGCGCTCGACTTCAACGCCGCGATGCTGTCCCGCGCCCGGCTGCGCGGCGCGAACCTGAATATCGACTGGGTGCTGGGCGACAGCATGGCATTGCCGTTTGCCGACGCGCAGTTCGATCATGCCGTGCTGCACCTCATCCTGGCCGTCGTGCCGCATCCGGAAAAATGCCTGAGCGAGGCGGCGCGCGTGCTCAAACCCGGCGGCACAATCCTGATCTTCGATAAATTCCTTCGTCCGCAACAACATGCCTGGCTGCGCCGCGGGCTCAATCCGCTGACGCGTCGCCTGGCCACGAGGATGGATGTGGTGTTCGAAGAAGTGCTGCGTGAAGTGCCGCAACTGCAAGTGATCAGCGATATGCCGCTGCTTGCCGGAGGCTGGTTTCGTGGGATCGTGCTGCGGAAAGGTAATCAGGGTTAATCGCGAATGATTTGACCATCCGTCCATGTGCGGATCGTGGAAGGCTTCTTGCGCTTGCCCACGCGCCCCGGCAATACCCATACCTTGCGCCCGAATAAACGCCGGCATTGCGCGTAAGTCTTGGCGGGGCGCTGTCCGCTGCGATTGGCGCTGGTGGAAACCAGCGTGCTGTCCACGCCCCGGCAGAGTTGCGCGGCTTGCCGGTGCGCGGTAAGGCGTATTGCCAGCGTGTCATGCGCGCCGCGCAGCCAGCGCGGGGCGGAATGGCGGGCCGGCATTAAATAGGTGATCGCCTGCGCGCCCGCTTCATGCAGTTGCTGCTGCTGGGCGGGGGTAAGCGGTTGCAGGTAGCGCGCCACTTGCCGATAACTCGCCGCGATCAGGATCAAGCCTTTGCGTTGCGGACGCTGCTTGAGTTTGAGCAGGCGCAGCACGGCGGTGCGGTTGTCCGGGTCGCAACCCAGTCCGTAGCAGGACTCAGTGGGGTAGGCAATCAGGCCGCCGCGCCTGAGGTGCGCGGCAATGCGGCGAGTTGGGATGGCAGGACGATGCAAGCGCATTTCTCCGAATGGAAGCCCTCACCCCCAGCCCCTCTCCCGCCAGTGGGAGAGGGGTGCGCGGTAGCGCGGGGAGAGGGAGTTATTTTCTTGATGCGATGGCGCGCCAGCCGATATCGCGGCGCATCTGGCAGCCGTCGAAATGGATGGTGTCAGCGATCTCATAGGCGCGCTTCTGCGCCGCTTTCACCATGTCGCCCAGCGCGACGACGCACAGCACGCGCCCGCCGCTGGTGACCACCTTGCCGTCCTGCATGGTCGTGCCCGCATGGAACACATGCGCGTCCTCCAATTTTTTCGGCAAGCCGGTGATGACATCACCCTTGCGCGGCGCATCGGGATAATTTGCCGCCGCCAGCACCACGCCGAGCGCGGTGCGCCGGTCCCATTCTGCCTCCACCTTGTCGAGCGTGCCGTCGATGGCATGTTCGACGATGGCGGCGAAATCGCTTTTCAGGCGCAGCATGATCGGTTGGGTTTCCGGGTCGCCCATGCGGCAGTTGAATTCCAGCACCTTGATGCCGCCCTGCGGGTCGATCATCAATCCGGCATACAGGAAACCGGTGTAAGTATGGCCTTCATGTTCCATGCCGCGCACCACCGGCTGGATCACTTCGCGCAATACTCGCGCATGGATTTCCGGCGTGACCACCGGCGCGGGAGAATATGCGCCCATGCCGCCGGTGTTGGGGCCTTGGTCGCAGTCCAGCAGGCGCTTGTGATCCTGGCTGGTGGCCATAGTCAGTACATGCTTCCCGTCGACCATTACGATGAAGCTGGCTTCCTCGCCCGTTAAAAATTCCTCGATTACCACGCGCGCACCGGCGTCGCCGAGCCTGTTGTCGGCGAGCATCATGTCGACGGCTTCGAGCGCCTCATTCTGGGTCATCGCGACGACCACGCCCTTGCCCGCCGCCAGACCATCGGCCTTGATGACGATGGGCGCGCCGTGCTTCTCGACATAGGCCTTCGCGGCAGCGATGTCGCTGAAGGTCTCGAAGAATGCGGTGGGGATGTTGTGGCGCACCATGAAGCGCTTGGCGAAATCCTTGGAGGATTCCAGTTGCGCGGCGACCTTGGTCGGGCCGAAGATTTTCAGGCCGGCCTTGCGGAAGTCATCGACCACGCCTGCCGCCAGCGGCGCTTCCGGGCCGACCACGGCGAGCTCGATGTTTTCGCGCTTCACGAACTCGATCAGCTCGGGAATGGCGGTGATCGCGACGTTCTCCACGCCGTCTTCCAGCGCCGTGCCGGCATTGCCCGGTGCGACATACACTTTCTGCACCTTGGCGCCCTGCGCCAGGCGCCATGCCAGCGCGTGTTCGCGTCCGCCGCTACCGATGACCAGGATTTTCATTTTGACCCCTTTGCCACAGAGAAAACCAGGCAATCCCTCTGTGTTCTCTGTGGCTAATGTTTTTAATGCCTAAAATGCCTAAACCCTGTGAACACCATCGCCAACCCATGCTCGTCCGCGGCCGCTATTACTTCCGCATCGCGCATCGAGCCGCCCGGCTGGATCACGGCTTTTGCGCCCGCTTCGGCCAATACGTCCAGCCCGTCGCGGAACGGGAAGAAGGCATCGGATGCCACGACGGAGCCCGCCAGGCTCAGCCCGGCGTTCTGCGCCTTGATCGAAGCGATGCGCGTGCTGTCCACGCGGCTCATCTGTCCCGCACCCACTCCCAGCGTCTGGCCGCCCTTGCAGAACACGATGGCGTTGGACTTCACGTACTTGGCGACACGCCACGCGAACAGCAGGTCTTGCAGTTGTTCGGCAGTCGGTTGCGCCTTGGTCACGACCTTGAATTGCGCAGCCTGCACGTTGAGCGTATCCGGCGACTGTACCAGCAGGCCGCCGCCGACGCGCTTGAAGTCATACTGGTTGTGCGCGGTGGACAGCGGTGCGGTGAGCACGCGCACGTTCTGTTTCGCCGCTGTGACCTTGAGTGCGCCTTCGGAGGCGGATGGTGCGATGATGAGTTCGACGAACTGGTTGGCGGTGATCTGCATCGCACTCTCGGCATCCAGTTCGCGGTTGAAGGCGATGATGCCGCCGAACGCGGAAGTGGTGTCGGTGGCGTAGGCCAGCTTGTAGGCATTGAGCGGGGTATCGGCGATCGCCACGCCGCACGGGTTGGCGTGTTTGACGATGACGCAAGCGGGTTGGTCGAAGGTCTTGACCAGTTCCCACGCCGCATCGGCGTCACCGATGTTGTTATAGGACAACTCCTTGCCTTGCAACTGGGTGTAACCGGCGATGCCGCCCGCCACCGGGTCGAGGTCGCGGTAGAACGCCGCGCTCTGGTGCGGGTTCTCACCGTAGCGCATGTCCTGCACCTTGGCGAAATTGAAATTGATCTGCGCCGGGAACTCGCTCTTCGTACCGTCACCGTTGATTGCGGTGAGGTAGTTGCTGATGGCGCTGTCGTAGGCGGCGGTGTGCGAGAACGCCTTCTTCGCCAGATCGAAGCGCGTCGCATCGCTCACCGTGCTATTGTTGGTGCGCATCTCCTCCAGCACGTCCACATAGTCTGCCGGGTCGGTGACGATGGCAACATGCGCATGGTTCTTCGCCGCCGCGCGCACCATGGTCGGGCCGCCGATGTCGATGTTCTCGATGGCGTCTTCCAGCGTACAGCCGGGCTTGGCGACGGTTGCCGCAAACGGGTACAGGTTCACCACCACCAGGTCGATGGTCGGGATGCGGTGTTTCTCCAGTGTGGCAACGTGCTCAGGCAGGTCGCGGCGCGCCAAAATCCCCGCGTGAACTTTCGGCTGCAGCGTCTTCACGCGCCCGTCCAGCATCTCGGGAAAGCCGGTGTAGTCTGCCACTTCGGTGCATGGTACGCCGTTATCGGCAAGCAGTTTGGCCGTGCCGCCGGTGGAGAGGATCGTTACGCCAAGCTGGTTCAAGCCTTGCGCAAATTCGAGGACGCCGGATTTGTCCGACACGCTGATGAGTGCCTGTTTGATTGCTGCCATGATGGTTCCAGTTTGAAAAGAATTTGTGGATAGAGCGATCTACGCAATTTCATGCTGCAACATCTTCTTGCGCAACGTATTGCGATTGATGCCCAGCATCTCCGCTGCGCGCGACTGGTTACCGCCGGCGTGTTCCAGCACCATTTCAAGCAGCGGTTTTTCAACGCAGTCCATCACCATGTCATACATCCCGCAGCATGGCTCTTCGCCGTCGAGGTCTTTGAAATATTCCCTGAGTGCCTTGCGCACACAGCGTGCCACGTCATTTTCGTTTATTTCGCAATCGTTCATGCTGCCAGTTCCTCAACGTAATGCAGCTGTGCTCCGCGCTGCGCCTGTTGTGCAAAAAAATCGTCCACTGCCGCCAACTGTCCGGCGGGGCTTTCCAATTGATTCATCCGGTGACGGAACTGCGCCGAGTCGGCCAGCCCTTTCGTGTACCAGGAGATGTGTTTGCGCGCCACGCGCAGTCCGGTGTGCTCGCCGTAAAGGCCATAGAGATCCTGCATATGCGCCAGCAGCACGCGATGAATTTCGCCGGTTTGTGGTGCAGGCAGATGTGCGCCGGTTTTCAGGAAATAGTCGATCTCGCGGAATAGCCACGGGCGGCCTTGCGCCGCGCGGCCGATCATCACGGCATCCGCACCGGTATATTTCAGCACGTGCCGGGCTTTTTCCGGCGTGGTGATGTCGCCATTGGCGATGATGGGAATGTTCACGCTGGCCTTCACTGCCGCAATGGTGTCGTACTCGGCCTCGCCGGTATAGGCGCAGGCCCGGGTGCGGCCATGGATGGCCAGAGCCTGGATGCCGGCAGCTTCTGCAATCCTGGCGATGCGTATCGCGTTGCGGTTCTGTTTGTCCCAGCCGGTACGAATCTTCAGTGTGACCGGCACGTTCACCGCGCCGACCACCGCTTCTAGCAATTGGGCGACCAGCGGCTCATTTTGCAATAGCGCGGAGCCAGCCATGACGCTGCAGATCTTCTTGGCCGGGCAACCCATGTTGATATCGATGATCTGTGCGCCGTGATCTACGTTGTATTTCGCGGCCTGCGCCAGCATTCTGGCATCCGCGCCGACGATCTGCACCGAGACCGGTCCGGGCTCGCCTTCGTGGTTGGCGCGCCGTTTGGTCTTTTCCGAGCCGTACAGCAGCGAGTTGGATGCCACCATCTCGCTCACCGCCATGCCCGCCCCCATGCGTTTGCATAACATGCGGAAAGGACGATCGGTCACCCCCGCCATAGGGGCAACGATGAGATTGTTCTTGAGCTGGTAGGGGCCGATGCGCATGATGGTTTTTCGCGAGGGATGCGATTATAAATGAAACTTGATGCCATGCTATGATTGCTTCCATGAATTTTTGAAATCGCGATTGCCGGTACTGGCTGGCGGGAGCCGGTTTGACCGTCGCGCCCGGAAACAACGGGTTGCAGCCGGCGTGAACGAAAATGCAGGGGAAGCATCTACACGGCGCGGGAAATCGCTTATGGCTTGAAGCTTTTGATTTGACGGCTTGCTGTATATGCCGTGCGTATCCGGGCCTGAACGCCGCCAATCGTATAACATCGATAAAATTACTGATGCAACACGTCTTCAATTAACCAAAGAGAATATTATGAAAAAATTTCCTGCCCTGAGGTTGCAGAAGTGGCTCGCCCTGTTTTTGTTTGCATTGCTGTCTTCCGCACAAGCCGGAGAGAACGAAATCCGCCAGTCGCTGCAAAGCAGGTTCCCCAATATCGGCAAGCTCGAACATGTCGCCAAGACACCTTATGCCGGGCTTTATGAAGTGGTTATCAACGATCAGCTTTTATATACCGATGCGCAAGGGCAATACCTGTTCGATGGCAGCGTGATCGAGGTAAAAAGTCGCCGTGATTTGACGGAGGAGCGCCGCCGCCAATTGTTTGCCATCGAGTTCGACAAGCTGCCGCTCGACCTTGCGGTGAAGAAAGTAAAGGGTAATGGCAAACGCAAGCTGGCTTATTTCACCGATCCCAATTGTGGTTTTTGCAAACGTCTGGAGAAGGAATTAAGCAAGGTTGACGATGTTACCCTGTATCTGTTTCTGTACCCGATTTTCCAGGGCTCGGATGAGATTGTACGCAATGTGTACTGCGCCAAGGATCCGGTCAAGACGTGGGACGACCTGATGCTGAGCGGCATTACACCGGCCGGTGCATCTTGCAAGACGCCCACCGATAAAGTGTTGGCGTTGGGCAAGAAGCTGCGCGTTACCGGTACGCCGAACCTGGTTTTTGGCGATGGGATGCAAGTTCCCGGATATCTGCCTGCCGAGGAATTGGAAAAACGCCTAGGCGAGGCTGGCAAAAAATAGGGGATTTGCTGCATGAGCAATGAGAGCGATGTCTCCCGGGATCTGCTTGCCCAGGCGATCGGCCAGTCGCACGATGGTGTCACCATCGCAGATGCAAAGAAGCAGGGCTTCCCGCTGATTTATGTCAACAGGGGGTTTGAAAGGCTGACCGGCTACGCCTCCGACGAGATCATCGGCAATAGTTATCGCATCCTGCAAGGTACCGATACCGAGCAGCCCGGACTCGAGATTGTCCGGGCAGCGGTCGCCAAAGGGGAGGGCTGCCTTGTCACGTTGCGCAATTACCGCAGGGATGGCTCGATGTTCTGGAATGAACTCAGCATCTCCCCGGTGCGTGACGCCGACGGCAATTTGACGCATTACATCGGCATCCAGAGGGATGTGACCGCGCGCATCCTGCTCGAGCAACACCTGCATCAGTCCAATCTCGATTTGCAGACGCTTAATCAGCAGTTGAATACGCTAGTTTACACCGATCATCTGGTTGGCCTCAGTAACCGCCGGCATTTCGACGAGCAGTTTGCGAGCCTGCTTTCCACCGCACAGCGCACCCATAGCGAACTATCGGTGCTGATGATCGATTTCGACCATTTCAAGCAATTCAACGAACGTTATGGACGGTCGGCGGGGGATGGATGCCTGCGCATGGTGGGCGATTGCATCGCCAAATCGTTTGCCCGAACATCGGATTGCACGGCGCGCTATGGCGGGGAAGAATTCGCCGTCGTATCGCTGGCTGCGAATATCGACGATCTGCGGCACCATGCGCAAAAACTTTGCGAGCAGGTGCGCGCGCTCAATATTCCGAACAGCGATTCGTCATACGGCGTTGTGACCATCAGCATCGGCGGTATTCATCACCTGCCCGATCGGGAATCCACCGAGGCAGAACTCATCAAGCTGGCCGATCAGGCATTGCTTGCCGCCAAGCGCAACGGGGGCAACCGCGCTTATATTGCGGCCTAATCTCATTTCTAAAGGTAAAACAATCCGAGAGGGGCGTGATTTATCGCGCCCTTATCTATCAAAAAAGGGCGCGATAAATCACGCCCCTACGGGGAGAGCACAGGTTCCGCGCCTTTGGGGAATAACACCCACATCTGGCCACCCTGTTTCATGCGTCCCGCCTGGATGCCCGCCTGCTCGCCGAAGCCCCAGAAAAAATCGGCGCGCACTGCGCCCTTGATTGCGCCGCCGGTGTCCTGCGCCAGCACCAGGCGGTTCAGCGGCTCGGCGGTATTCGGGTAAGTGGTCGCGAGGAATACCGGTGCTCCGAGCGGGATGGTGCGTGGGTCTACCGCGATGCTGTATGTCTCGGTCAGCGGTACGCCCAATGCGCCCAGCGGCGCGGATAATCCATTCGGCAATTCGCGGAAGAATACATAGCTGGGGTTTTGTACCAGCAGCGCAGGGAGCTTTTCCGGATAGCGTTCTGCCCAATCCTTGATGCCTTGCATCGAGGCCTCTTCGATTTTGAGCTCGCCCATTTCGACCAGCTTCTTGCCGATGGAAATATACGGATGGCCGTTCTGCTCGGCGTAGCCGACTTTCACCAGGCTGCCGTCCGGCAATTCGATGCGCCCCGACCCCTGGATTTGCAGGAAGAACAGCTCCACCGCGTTATCCACCCAGAACAACTCGCGTCCTTGCAGCGCAGCCTTCCCTGCCTCGATCTCGGCGCGATTGTAATAAGGCACGACGTGTTTGCCTTGCAGCCGCCCGCGCAAACGCAGATCCTTCAGTTGCGGATAGACCTCGCCCAAGTCTATGGTCAGCAAATCATCCGGCACGGCATACAGCGGATAACGGAAACGCTCTGTCCTGACGCGGCTGCCGGCCAGTTTTGGCTCGTAATAGCCGGTAATCAACCCTTGTGAAGAGCCATCCGGATTGAATACCTGGTAAGGCGTGAAACCTTCCTCAAAAAAGGCGCGTAACGCGGCATTGTCGGGTTGCGCCAATTCTCCGCTGCGTGTGCAAACCGCTTGCCAGCCAGGCTTGCCATTCAGTGCGCGGCAACTTTGCAGAAAGGCCGCCCAGGCTGGCTGCAAATCGGTCGTCTGCCAGTCCGGCAGCATCTCCCATTTGCTTACTGCAAACGGTGCGGCGGGAAGCGCAACAGGCGGAATAGCCATCGGCGGCTTGGGCGGCGCGGTACAGGCGGCAAGAAGAATCAGCAGTAGGGGCACGGCGCGCCGTGCCGGTACCGGAACAAAAGTTTCCCGTGCCCCTGCATTCCTGGCGTTATCCATTAACCTGCTAATGCAAAACACGCGGCACACTCAATACAAATTGCGGGATCTCGACATCGAACTGTGCGCCGTCATCGGCATGCATCCGATAGCTGCCGCGCATCGTGCCGACCTGTGTGGACAGCACCGTGCCGCTGGTGTATTCAAAGCTCTGGTTCGGTTTGAGCAATGGCTGCTCGCCCACCACTCCCTGTCCGCGTACTTCCTGAACGTGGTTGTTGGCATCGGTGATGATCCAGTGACGGCTGATGAGTCTGGCGGCGATGCTGCCGAGGTTGGTGATGTTGATGGTGTAGGAGAATACGAAGCGATTGCCTGCTTCATCGGATTGATCCGGCAGGTAGTTTACCTGTGTCTGTATGATGAAGCCATGCGGGTTGCTTTTTTCCATGCGCGGCATTTGAACCGATTTTTCCTTACCCCGCAAGATGAGACAGGGGTGAGCCTGAAAATTCATTTTGCAGGATGGCGCACTGTTAGAAAGAGAAATCCACTTCTGCGGTCACATTGCGGCCAGGCAGCAGAAAATATGAGTAGGCCTTTTTATCCAACAGATTATTGACCGCAACCACTCCTTTTACCGTCCTGGAGAATACATAGCCGAGCCTGGCGTTCACCATGATATGCGCGTCATAGCTGCCCGGCACACCTTCCACTAGGTCGGTATTCTGCGCAGTCCAGAAAATATGGCTCACGTAGCGCGCATTCAGCGTGCCGGACCAGGCTCCCTGCTGCGCAGTCAATCCGATACCGGCGATGTTTCTCGGGGCATCGGTCAGCCGCTTGCCGACGCTCAAGGGGTCGGTTGCGTTCCCCAGTATTTTGGAGTCGATAAAAGCATAGTTAGCATCCAGTTCCAGCCAATTCGCCAGCTTTGTCGCAACGCCCAGTTCGATCCCTTGCACCTTCGCTTTCCCGGCATTGATGCGGACCGAATTGGTCGCACTGACCTGCATCAGGTAGATCAGGCTGCTCAGCCGTGTATCGTAGTAGGTGGCGGTAACCCTGGTATTTTCCGTGAAGCGGAATTCGCCTCCCACCTCCCATGTTGTGCCGCGTTCTGGCTGGAGATTGGGATCGCCGGTAGTCGTCCGGCCTCTGCTGGTCGATGATGTGTACATATCCTGATTGGTCGGTGCGCGGAAAGATTTTCCGAAAGAGGCGCGCAGTGTTGCCGTTTCCGTCGGTTTGTACACCGCAGACGCCTTGGGGCTGAATGCGGAGACGCTGCGCGCCGGATAAAGCGTGGAACCGACCGGCGCAACGACAGAAAAGTTGTCGCCCCTGGTTTTCCAGTCATCCCATCGCACGCCGAGATAAACTTTGAGCGCATCCGTTGCGCTGATCTCGTCCTGCGCAAAAACGGAAACCGTCGTCGAGTGGCCGTTGTAGCCGCTGTTCACGATAATTTTGGAGTCCGGGCTGCGCCAGTTGGGTAGCGCATAAATTTGCTGATTCACCGAGTCTTTATGCAGCGTCAGTCCCATCATCAGAATATGCCGAGAGCCGACCGGAAAGGTCAGCTGGACCATGCCGTCGAGGCTGTCATTCGGCGTATCCGATAGCGTTCCCGCACCAGTATTCCAAGTGGCGGTGGGACTTGCCAGCGTAAAGTTGTAGATGCGCTCGATCTTTGCGAGGTCGGCTTTCAACAAATAATCATTGCCGACCGTACCGTCATAGCCGACAAAATAACGGGTCGCGGCCTCATGGAGTGGCAAGAACGAGAAAAAGGTGAAGTCGGAATTCGACAGGACGACGCGCTGCCCGTTGATGCCGAGCGTCCCGCTTGAAACGGGTGCGCCAGCGGTATTTCTGAGATAGGTATTGAACTGGGTGTAATCCTGCCTGGTTTCCTGATGGTTGACGCCGGCGTAAATTTTGTCGCGGGCATTCAGGTCGTAAAACAGTTTGGCGATCGCATTGGTCGCCTTCCATGGAGTGGTTCCCAAGTCTCCTACCAGATAAGTCGGAACACCTTCCCTGGTGGTGATGGCCTGCGCACCCGTGACAGGAGTGCCGCAGACAGCAGGAAGAGGTGGGCATGCTACCGGAGCCTTGACAACAAAATCGTTCACATAACTGGCGCGGTTCTGATGGCCGAGCCCAGCCACCAGACCCAGTCCGTTATCCATCTTGTCGCGGAAATAAATGCTGGCGTCCTCGCCGCTGGCATCACTCCAGCTTTTCTTGATTTTGGCAGTGAACTCGCGCTTGTCCGGCTGTTTGGTAATGATGTTGACTACCCCGCCGATGGCGTTGCTGCCATACAGCGAAGAAAACGCGCCGGGCACGACCTCGACACGGGCGATATCATCGACAAACGGGACCCGCCAGTTCACTTTCCCGGAGCCGGCATCCTGAATGGGCTGCCCATCGATCAAAATGAGCGTTCTGGTCTGGTCGATTCCGCGCAGCGACATGCCGCTCGTTCCTATGGTGCCCTGTGACTGTCCGAGCGCACCGCCGCGCAAATAGAGGCTGGGCACCTGGTCGAGCACATCACCGAGGCGCGAGGCATTTTTTGTCTCAATATTTTTGGCATTGACCACCGTCACGGCGGCAGGCGCATCGGAAAGCGTAGCGCTGGTTCTGGTTGCGGTCACCACTACTTCGTCCAACTCCATGGCGTCAACGCTCTCCGCTGCGTCCGCCGTATTGGCCAGGCTGCAGATACAGCCTAACGTCAACAATAGCCGTCCTTTGTTTAACCGGATTTTCATCACGCTTCTCTATGGATTTGTTGGTGAAACAAAAAGGGCGGGTCGCCCCGCCCTTCAATCACGCGTTTTTTTCCAGCATAGACCCTTGCAATCCGTCATTCCGGAAAAGGCCACCGGAATGACGAGATTGGAATTTACCAAAAGTTGCTCAGTAAATGTCGTGCATCGTGTTGTTGAGGTTGAAGTGACCGGTAGGCGTAATCAGCCTTGGATCATTGATCACTTTCTTCAGTTTGCGCGTCTTGTCGTCAACCCCGCCCTTTGAACATCCATTTTTCAGTACGAGTCCCTGTAATCAGTTACCTTGGTGAGGCATGTCGGAGTAACGAAACCGGGAATTCACCAGAAGCCTCAGTAAATGTCGTGCTGCGTGTTGTAAACGTTGAAGTGCCCGGTAGGTGTAATCAGCTTCGGGTCGGTAATCACCTTCTTCAGCTTGCGGGTCTTGTCGTCGACAATCACGATAGCGGACTTCTTGTCTGCGGCATTCCACACCGAGAACCATACCTCGTCGCCCGCCTTGTTGTATTCCGGATGGACGACACGTTTGGCGCCATCCCCGAGGTTGGCCCATTCGGCAATCGGCAACTGGACGAACCCTTTGTCAAGTGCGGTGGTGTCGAATACGGCGACCGACTGGCTGTTCCTGGTTTCCGGATTGAGCGGCGTATCCACCCATAGGTTTTTCGACTTGGGATGGGTCTTGACGAACAACGAACCGCCACCCGGTCCCTTCAGGACTTGCACGACCTTCCATGCATTTTTCCTGTGCTTCACGGGATCGGTGCCGATCAGGGTAACGTCTTCAGTGCCGAGGTGCGAAGTCGCCCATACCGGTCCGAATTCCGGATGTACGAAGTTTGCGCCGCGCCCCGGATGCGGAACGTTGCCGACATCGATCAGTGCCGCCAGCTTGTCGGTCCTGGTATCGACGACGGCAATCTTGTGCGATGCGTTGGCGGCGACCAAAAAGTAGCGGCCTGTCGAGTCGAAGCCGCCATCATGCAGGAACTTGGCGGCCGGGATGGCGGTGGTCTTCAGGTTGGTCAGGTCTGAATAGTCGACCATCAGGATTTGGCCGGACTCCTTGACGTTGATCACGAACTCCGGTTTGTAGTGCGACGATACGATCGATGCGACGCGCGGCTCCGGGTGGTATTCCTGATCCACCGTCATGCCGCGAGTTGAGACGATCTTCAGCGGTTTCAGCGTATCGCCGTCCATGATCACGTATTGCGGCGGCCAGTAGGAGCCGGCGACGGCATATTTGTCCTCGTATCCCTTGAACTTGGAGGTTTCCACCGAGCGCGCCTCGGTGCCGATCTTGATTTCGGCCACGATTGCGGGGGGGGCCATCCATAGGTCGATCAGGTTGATTTTTGCGTCGCGCCCAATCACAAACAGGTAACGGCCCGATGCGGAGATCCGGGAAATATGCACCGCGTAACCGGTCTTGAGGATGGTCACGATTTCCTTGGTATCGCCATCCACCAGCGCTACTTGACCCGCATCGCGCAACGTGACGGAAAACAGGTTGCCCAGGTTGAGCTTGTTCGTCTGTTTGGTTGGGCGGTCTTTAACCGGCACGATGACCTTCCAGGTGGCTTCCATGTCCTTGAGGCTGGCTTCCGGCGGGGGCACCGGTATTTGCTGCACGTAGCGCGCCATCAGGTCGATTTCCTGCTCGTTCAATTCGCCGCCGGTGCCAAAGTTCGGCATGCCGCCGGGCGAACCATAAGTGATAAACGCCTTCAGGTATTCATGGCCCTTATTGACGGTGAGGTCCGGCGTCAACGGTTTGCCGGTTGCGCCTTTGCGCAGCACGCCATGGCAGCCTGCACAACGCTCGAAATAAATTTTGCTTCCTTGGGAAAATTCTGCATCAGTCATCGCCGGAGCGGCAGCCTTGGCTTCCGCGCCATAAGCATGGGTGATGACCAACGGTAAAGCAGCCAATATTGCTAGTGTTTTCGTATAACGTATATTCATGGTTTTCTCCAGATTTAGGTTAACAATCCACACTGCTCGATTAAAGATTCTGCAAATACCGCCTCGTTTTATGACAGGCCGGTCAATGAGGCATGCCGGAGTGCCTTCCATTTGTGAGAGGAGGAAACAAGAGCGCCAATAGCATCCATCATGCCCTCGTCATTAAAATATCAAGGCTCCATGGACAGAAGGGGCGGAATTCATGAAAAGGGGAAAACGATGTGCCACTACCGGCTGTACGGATTATGCGCCCGCCTTTTTGAAATTGGAATGCAGTAATTTGCCGTGCAGGTGTAGTTGAACAGACGGTTAAATCGGAGGAATAGCCGGAAGGGTGACTCCGCGAAATTTTCCAGGGATGGCAAAGAATTACCGAGCTAGTAATGGCTGCTGATTTCTGCCAGATTCCAGCGCGGTTTGACGTTGAAGCGATAATCCTTGTTGCCTTGCCGTTGCGCCAGGCGAAGCGCTCCGGCGAAGGCGATCATCGCGCCGTTGTCGGTACAAAATTCCAGGTCTGGATAGAACACCAAGCCACCGCGCTTGCCAATGTTTTCATTCAGGCGGCTGCGCAGTAGCCGATTTGCGCCCACGCCCCCCGCAACAACCAATCGGTCCAAGCCGGTCTGTGCCAGCGCGGCGCGCGCCTTGTACGTCAGCACATCGACGATGGCTTCCTGAGTCGCGCAGGCAATGTCGGCGCGAGTCTGATGATTGTTGTCATTCTGCCTGACCAGGGTGAGCACTGCTGTCTTTAATCCGCTGAAGCTGAAATCCAGGTCGCCGCTGTGCAGCATCGGGCGCGGCAGCTTGAATTGCCCGCTACGGCCTGATGCGGCGAGCTTTGCCAATGCGGGTCCGCCCGGATAGCCCAAACCCAGCAGCTGCGCGCTCTTGTCAAAGGCTTCTCCGGCCGCGTCGTCCAATGTTTCGCCGAGCAGGGTGTATTGCCCTATGCCGTCCACGCGCATCAATTGCGTATGCCCGCCGGAAACCAGCAGGGCGACGAATGGAAACTCCGGCGCGGGGTCGGATAATAGAGGGGAGAGCAGATGGCCTTCCAGGTGATGGATGCCGATGACGGGAATGCCGAGTGCGTAAGCCAGCGCGTTCGCGACGCTGGCGCCGACCAACAGTGCGCCGCCGAGTCCCGGCCCTTGGGTATAGGCAATTGCATCGATTCGATCGAGAGACATATCGGCTTCATGCATGACTTGGCGCAACAGCGGGATGATGCGCCGGACATGGTCGCGTGAGGCGAGCTCCGGCACGACACCGCCATATTCGTTGTGCATGGTGACTTGGGTATGCAATGCGTGCGCCAACAGTCCGCGCCCCATTTGATAAAGCGCGATACCGGTCTCATCGCAGGAGGATTCAATTCCAAGTGTAATCGGTGACATTTTCGGATTCTCTAGTGAAGCGGAATTGTAGTTAATTTTGTGCCAGGGCGGGCTTTGCGTAGGTTTTTAAAGAAATATCTCAGAAAAGTGTTGACGGGAATTTTTCTGTCCCTATAATGCGCACCTCTTCGCTGTCCGGTAGTTTATCTAGGCAGCCCGATCTTTAAAAAACAAACGAACAACCGACGAGTGTAGGTGCTTGGTTTTTGGGAAGTTTCCGCGTCCTTTGGGATACGGGAACGACTTTAAAAATATGTAGTACTTACGCAAAGTCGAAAAGAATCATGTCAATG
>DASTNS010000014.1:0-2153 GCA_035720625.1 Gallionella sp.
AAAAACAGCGGCGTGCCGCCGACCGAGCGGAACGCGCGCACCGGCGAATTCACCCCGCCGGGGATGACTTTCTGGGATTCATCGAACAATTCTTGATTATGCGAAGTCATGTCAGTTTGCCTTGCTCAAATAGATTGGAAAATTCTCTTGCCACGCCTTCAACATCCGGTGCAGCGAACACCGCCGAAATCACCGCCAGCGCATCTGCGCCCGCTTCTAGCAACTGCGCGCCGTTTTGCGGCGTGATGCCGCCGATCGCCACCAACGGCACCGCTAGTTCGCGGCACGCCTGCCGCAATAAATCAAGCGTAGCAGCCACGGCTTCCGGTTTTACCGTAGAGGCAAAGAAGCTGCCGAACGCCACGTAATCCGCGCCTATATCTACCGCCTCGTGCGCCAGCGCCAGGCGATTATAGCAAGACACGCCGACCAGCCTGCCGCTGCCCAGCACCGCGCGCGCATCCGCCACGCTGCCGTCCGCACCGCCCAGATGCACGCCGTCCGCCGCCACTTGCTGCGCCAACGCAACGTCATCATTGACGATCAGCGGCACGGCAAATTCGCGCGTCAGCCCGCGCAACGCTTCCGCCTGCTTCAGGCGCAATGCCGCATCGGCGATCTTGTTGCGATACTGCAATACCCGCACCCCGCCCAGCAATGCCAGGCGCACCTTGCGCAGCAATTCCGCCGTATCGGTTTCGTCCGGCGTAATTACGTATAAGCCACTGACCACAATGCTATCCATTAACCGTTCGTGGTGAGCTTGTTGAACCACTAGTCATTCAGCCAGAGCCCTTCGACAGACTCAGGGCGAACGGAAATTTTTCTCAAGTAAACAGCGTTGCTGCTAACCATATCAATTCGGGCGTTCAGGTTGTGGCTCATCCTCTTCGCCGCGCGCCCAGAATAAACGATCCGGGATGTGCTGCCCCATGCCGGGGCGGAAGCCTGCATTCAAGGCTTGCCAAGTGTATTCCTGCGCCTCTTTGACCGCCTCCGGCACATCCACGCCCTGCGCCAGCAACGCCGCAATCGCGGAGGCCAGCGTGCAGCCTGAGCCATGGTAGATACCCGGCAGGCGCGCCCAACTATCGCTGCTTATCACCCCACGCTCGCTGTACAAAGTATTGATGACCTTGGGTGTTTGTTCGTGCGTGCCGGTAATCAGCACATACTCGCAACCCATGAGCAAAAGGCGCCTGGCACACTCCTCAAGGGTCGGGTCGTCATCTTCGTTGCTCTCATCCAGTGCGAGGCGGCGCGCCTCCATGCTGTTCGGCGTGATGATGGTGGTCTGCGGGATCAGCAGTTCGCGCATCGCATCCAGCATGTCTTCGTTCACCAGCTCGTCGCCGCGTCCCGAAGCCAGCACCGGATCGAGCACCAGCGGGATGTCAGGGTAATCCGCCAGCACTTCGGCGATCGCCGCGATATTCTCCACGCTGCCGAGCAGGCCGATCTTGAAGGCCGCCACCGGCACATCCTCCAGCATCGCGCGCGCCTGGTCCACCACCCACTCCGGATCGATCGGCAGCACATCGTCCACCCCACTGGTGTCCTGCACGGTGATCGCCGTGACCACCGACAGCGGGTGGCAGCCCATGCTGGAAATGGTCAACAGGTCAGCCTGCAGACCGGCTCCGCCACTGGGATCGGTGGCGGCAAAGCTCATTACGAGAGGGAATGATTCAGACATGATAGGGCAATGGTAAAATGCGCTTTCGGGCAGGCATTTTACCATGCCCGCAACTGCCGAACCCAAAGACAATTGAAATGGTGGAATCCTGATGCGCATCCTGCATACCATGCTGCGCGTAGCCGATTTGGAAAAATCGCTCGCTTTCTATACCGGCGTGCTCGGCATGAAATTGCTGCGCCGCACCGATTACCCCGAAGGGAAGTTCACCCTGGCCTTCGTCGGCTTCGGCGACGAGGCGCATGGCGCAGTGATCGAGCTCACCCACAACTGGGGCGTGGAAACATACGAACTCGGCAACGCCTTCGGCCACATCGCGGTCGAGGTGGCCGATGCCTACGCCGCCTGCGAGGCCATCAGGCAGCGCGGCGAAACCCAGCTCCGTAAAAGCTTTTGCCAAGGTCGTCACCACCTTGTTGTCCATCGTCCCGCCCATCGTGGGCAGCGGATGCGCAAC
>DASTNS010000015.1:0-3216 GCA_035720625.1 Gallionella sp.
GGCTCCACAACCGCTGTTGATATTGATGTTTGTCGGATCCAGCAGCAGCCTGCCTCCGTGGAAGCCTGGTACTTTTGCTTTTCCACTGAAATCACCCACCAATAAAAACCCTTGATGCCCAGAAAGCTCCAAGAATCCGCCATTGCCGCCGTCCACTCCGCCATCCACACGCACTTGCGCGCCGTTGCGCATCGCGAGTTTGCCGTCGGCGATGAGGCGCACTTCGCCACCGTCATGCACGCCGCCCGGCGTGCCGGAAGCGCTGACCACGCTGCCCGGTTCGAGGTTGATGTCCTTGCTCGCCAGGAACATCACTTTGCCGGTCGCGCCGACCGTTGCGGTATCGGCGCTGACGATGCCGTGATGATTGATCAGCCCGGCGTAGATGCCGATGCGTCCGCTGTTAGCGACGATGCTGCCGAGGTTCAGCACCTGATTATTCGGTGCGTCGATGACCACGCGCATGTCGGGCGAATTGGCGTTGACCAGTTCCACGCTGTTGCCGGCGGCGAGGAGGATGTCGCCGTTGAGGCTGGTGATCACGCCGCTGTTGCTGAGGTTCGGCGCGACCAGATAGATCTGTCCGCCGGGCAAGGCGGTGAGGTTGCCCTGATTGTCGATGCCGCCGGCCCCGGTGTGGGCGGTGAAGTGATAGCGGCCCGCGAGAAAATCGGCATTGGAAAGATTGAGCGTGGACACCACCAGCCCCGCCACGTCCACTTGCGCCCCGGCGCCGAACAGCACGCCGTTGGGATTGATCAGGAACACCCGGCCGTTGGATTGCAAGGCGCCGAGGATGCTGGAAGGATCGACACCAGTGACGCGGTTGAGCACGCTGGAGGCGGCCGACTGCTGGATGAAGCGCGTCGCTTCATTCGCGCCGATGGAGAAGCTCTGCCAGTGGATGATGGAGCCGGGACTGTTGGTGATGTTAAGCGCGTTGCCCTGTTGAGAAATGCTCACCGCACCGTTGACGACATTCGCCCCGATGGGGTTAGCATAAACCGGTGAGGTGATCACGAAACAGGATGCTACCGCGACTGCAACAGCATTGCGCTGCCAAGTTCCATAATGATGGGCGGTTCTCATTTTGACCCCCTATATTTTTCAGCTTGTAGAGGGCACCCTACTCTTATTGCGAGGGGAATTCAACCCCCGATTTTACTCAGCTTTTTACGTGAGGCAACACGCCCCCTAAAACTAAAATAAGTAAGTCATGCCGATGTGTAAAATATTGCTGCCCGAGCGGTGCGTATCCGAACCATCCAGCACTTGCGCCAGATCGGCACGCACGCTGAAATCGCCGCCGTGGCTCATACGCAAACCCAGTCCCGCACTTGATATTGACTGTCCCGCTGACTCGCCCGGCAAGATGGCATTGCGACGCACCGTGGCGCTGTCGAAAAATGCCAATCCGCGCAGACGCAAATCCGCCGAACCCAAGTCGCTGCCAAAGTCCGGTGTGTAACCTTCCAGGGAGGTGCGATAGCCATGGTCGTTGGCGATTTCACGCTCATTGAAGCCGCGCACGCTGTCGGCGCCGCCCGCGCCGAACTGCTCACCCGGCACCAGCGCATGCGGAGTTTCCTGTCCTTGCAGGGCCACACGCGCCTGCCAGTCGCTGGACCAGGTATGTGCCCAGTTCATGCCATAACGATAAATGCGGTAGTTCGCCGTGGCCGGTGCACGCAATGCCTGGAAATCGGCAGATCGGCCCAGCGAGCCGCCGGGCAGGTTTTGTGCGACGCTTACCGAGAAACTGAGTTCGCTGCCGGCCAGATGCCAGTTGCCGTTGTAGGCCAAGCTGAGCGGATGCACCGTGATATCGGGAATAAGTGAGGCACCGGCGCCGAGCTGGGTGACTTTATTGCTGAAGGCACGATAGTCGAGACCGTAAATCAACTTGTGCTCATAGTTATCGCCGATCTTGACTAGGAATTGGTTGTAATGCGCGCCCAACACCGTGCCGCTGCCGCTTACATTGAACAGATTTTCCACCACGCCGGCATTCACATCGGAATAGCCGGCCAACAAATCGATCATATCGCCATACTGGTAGAGCGGAATACGATAGCCGGCGCCAAAGATTTTTACCTGGTCGGCCTTTTCCGGCGAGGTCAGGAACTGCATGGTCAGCACTTGATCGCGATTGAACAGGTTGGCATTCTGGTAGCCGATGCCGAGACGATAATCGCCGGTCTGGTGCGTGCCGCTGTTATCCAGACTGACGAAAAACTTCTGCGGATTTTCATCAGTAACATCGAGGGTGACGTCGATATCCTTTTCCTTTTCGCCGTCTTTGAGCAGCACCGTGACGCGCTTGGAAGGGTTCTCGTTGGCTACGTGCAAGGCGGCGGCGACACGCCCGGAATGCGGCGGCTGGCCTTCGGCGATCGTCGGCAGACTGTTGCGGATGTTTTCGGCATCGTGATGCTGATTGGCCTTGACCGTCACTTTGGCGATACGCCCCTCGATCACCTTGAGATGGATCACCCCCTGTTCCAGTTCCTGCTCGGGCAACAATACCTGAACGGCGGTGTAACCTTGCTCGCGATAAGCCGCCTGCAAGGATTCCAGCGCACGCTGCACGTCGGCAAAATTCTTATCCTTCCCCTTGAAGGGCGCAACGCGTTGCTCAATTTCTTCGGGTTGCAGCAGGGCATTACCCTCAACCACGAAATTGGTTATTTCAAAGCGCGGCGCGCCGCTGTCTTCAGCAAGTGCGCCACTGGCGAACAAAGCCAACAGTATGCCAAAAAATAATTTATGCTTAGGTTGCATCGCGGCCTCCCTGTCAACATGCCGATATCAATCTGAAATTTTTGCCCATGATAGCGCACAATTCGCTTTCGGTTCATGGCATTATTCGCGGAACTGTATTCCCCTAACCCATATGTGAGCAAAATTGCCATGCCCATTACCACTACCTCCGCCGATTTCGTTGCCTGGTTCCGTTCTGTCGCGCCGTACATCAACGCATTCCGCGGCAAGACCTTCGTCATCGCGTTCGGCGGAGAGGTGGTCGCGGACGGCAAGTTCGTCGAACTGACGCATGATTTCAACCTGCTGGCCGCGCTCGGCATCCGGCTGGTTCTGGTGCATGGCGCGCGCCCGCAGATCGAACAGCATCTGGCGAAAAACAATCTCGGCGATGCGTATTACCAGGGCATCCGCATGACCGATGCGGAGACCATGCAGTGCGTGAAGGAAGCGGTC
>DASTNS010000016.1:0-23278 GCA_035720625.1 Gallionella sp.
TGCGTAACCAGCAGCACACGCTGGTCGGGATAACGTGCGGGCAACTCCTGCCAGGCCGCCAGCACGCGCGCCTGGAACGACAGCAGCGGTTCCGCCTGCGGCGGCGTAAAGGCAACCGGATCGCGCCAGAAATTCTCCAGCGCGCCGGCATCGGCGGCGGCGATTTCCGCCGCACTGCACCCGTCCCATGCGCCGAAATCCATCTCCTGAAAACGCGCGTCATGATGCAGCGGCAAACCAAACCGTCGCGCATAATCCTGCGCGAATGCGGCGCAGCGCACCAACGGCGAACTCAGCACCGCTTGGTAGCGCGGCACGTCCAGCAAAGCCTCTTCCATCTGGCGGAAGCCGTGCTCGCTCAACTGCGCATCAGTGCGCCCCAGATAGACGCTGCCTGCCTGCGTCTCACCATGGCGCAGCAAGTCGATGTGCGTATGACCAGCAGAGATTTGCGGTTGGCCAGACATTACAGCTTGCCCGACACCTGCGCCTCGGCAAAAGTCGCCATGTTGTTGTGCAACGCGCAGGCCAGCTGCAACAGCGGCACCGCCGTCGCCGCGCCGCTGCCCTCGCCCAGCCGCATCCCGATCTGTAACATGGGTTGTGCGTCAAGTGCGGTGAGCACGCGCCGATGTCCCGGCTCGGCGGAGATATGCGCAAACAACAGCCAGTTGCGCACATCAGGCTGGATGCGCACGGCGGCCAGCGCCGCCACCGAGCTGATGAAGCCATCCACCAGCACCGCCATGCCGTTTTGCGCGGCGGCCAGATAGGCGCCCGACAACGCCGCGATTTCAAAACCGCCGACATGGCGCAACACGTCCAGCGCGCCCTCTCCCCCAACCCCTCTCCCAGAGGGCGAGGGGAGAAAACCATGCAACTCCAGCGCGCGCTGGATCACCGCAGCCTTGTGCGCCACCCCTTTGCTGTCCAGTCCCGTGCCGGGGCCCGCCAGCAACTGCGGCGATTCCTGCAACAGCGCGCAGGCGATGGCGCTTGCCGAGGCGGTGTTGGCAATGCCCATTTCGCCGCCGATGAACAGTTGCGCGCCATCCTGTTTTGCGCGCAACGCCGCCGCACGCCCGGCTTGCAAAGCCGCCGCCAGTTGCGCTTCGGTCATCGCCGGACCCTGCGCAAAATTGGCCGTGCCGGCGGCGATGCGTTCATCGCGCACTTTGGCCAATGGCTCGACCGGCAACACCGTGCCGAGATTGATGACTTCCAGCGTGGCATTTAAATGCTTCGCCAGCACGCTGATCGCCGCGCCGCCGCGCGCAAAATTACGCACCATTTCCACCGTCACAGCCTGTGGGAAGGCGGATACGCCCTCTGCCGCCACACCATGGTCGGCGGCGAAAATGCTGATATGCAAACGCTCCATCTGCGGTTTGGCCGTGCCCTGCAACGCGGACAATTGCACCGCAATGGCTTCCAGCTTGCCCAATGAGCCGGGCGGTTTGGTGAGTTGCTCCTGCCGCGCCAGCGCCGCTGCACGCGATGATTCGTTCAATACGGCACAAGGTTGTGCCAGCCAGTTGGTACCCATATTTTCTCCTGTTAAAAAATCATGATGTAGAAGGCACGGCGCGCCGTGCCCCTACGGTGATCCCTTCACCGCCAGCGGCAACCCCGCCACCATCAATGTCACACGTTCGCACAATGAAGCTATCTGCTGATGCAGCCGCCCCGCCTCGTCGCAATAACGGCGCGACAATTCACCGAGCGGCACGATGCCCATATTGGTTTCGTTGCTGACCAGAATGATCTGTCCGGGCAAGCGTGGCAGCACTTCCAGCAGTGCGGCGCTTTCGCGGCGCAGCTCCTGTTCGCTTGCATCGCACAGCAACTGCGTCAGCCACAACGTCACACAGTCCACCAGCACGCAACGCTGCGCTGTTGTCTCCCGCTGCAAGACTTCGGCCAGGTTCTGGCCTGCCTCGACCGATAGCCAGCTGTCCGGCCTGCGCGCCTGATGTTCGGCCACACGCCGCTGCATCTCCGCATCGCGCACCTGTGCGGTGGCGACATAGACCACCTGCAAGCCGGAGGCCTGCGCATGCTGTTCCGCCAGGCGGCTTTTGCCGGAACGCACGCCGCCCAATATCAGTTCGCGCATGACATTTCTTCCAAGGAAAATAATTCCCGCAGCCGTGCGGTATCCAGATATTGCCCCACCGCATCGGCGAGCCGCTCCAGATCGGCTTCGCGGCGCGCACGATAATCCGGCGTTGCCGCCTCGCGCAGCCCGGCCCAGCGCAACAGCGCGTCAGTCGCGGCGCATGATTCAAACAGGCCGTGCAGATAAGTGGCGAGGATCTGCCCGTCGCTGCTCATTGTTCCGTCTACGCCGTGCTCAAGCTGCACGGCCGGATGCTGCAGCGCACGGCCCGCCGAAACCCCGGCATGTATCTCGTAGCCTGACACCGGCGCATTTTCGAGCATCAGCGTGCCGCGCACATTGCGCAGTTGTTTTTCCGCTTGCAGCGTGGTGCTCAATTCCAGCAAGCCCAGCCCGGCACTGCTGCCGGCTTCGCCTTCCAGACCGAGCGGGTCGTGAATGGATTGCCCCAGCATCTGCAAGCCGCCGCAGATGCCGATGAGTTTGCCGCCATAGCGCAGATGCCGCTGTATCGCGGCTTCCCAGCCTGCCTTGCGCAAGCTGCCAAGATCGCTGCGCACCGCCTTGCTGCCCGGCAGAATGATCAGATCGGCAGAGGGAATAGTCTCGCCCAGTTCGACAAAGTTGAACTCGACTTGCGGATGCAGGCGCAGCGGATCGAAGTCGGTGTGATTGCTGATGTGCGGTAACACTGGCACGATCACGTGCAGACTCCCTCCCCCGCAGGCGGGGGAGGGCTGGGGTGGGGGTTGCTGAGCGGAGAGCGTAGTCGGTACGGCATCTTCCGCCTCCAGATGGAGTCCGTGCAGATACGGCAGCACGCCGATCACCGGCTTGCCGGTGTGCTGCTCCAGCCAGTCCAGGCCGGGCTGCAGCAACGCCAGATCGCCGCGAAAGCGGTTGATGACGAAACCGGCCACGCGCGCCTGTTCGCTTGCCGAGAGCAACGCCAGCGTGCCGACCAGATGGGCGAACACACCGCCGCGGTCGATGTCGGCGATCAGGATCACCGGGCAATCCACCGCTTCGGCAAAGCCCATGTTGGCGATGTCGTTCTCGCGCAGATTGATTTCTGCGGGGCTGCCCGCACCTTCAACCACCACCACGGAATATTGCGCAGAAAGGCGTCGATGCGATGCCAGCACCGCTGCGCGTGCCGTGTTTTTGTAGGTGTGATATTCCAGCGCTTCCATATTGCCGATGGCATGCCCGTGAATGATGACCTGCGCGCCGGTATCGCTGTTCGGCTTGAGCAGCACCGGGTTCATGTCGGTGTGCGGCGCAAGGCGCGCGGCCTGCGCCTGCACCGCTTGGGCGCGCCCGATCTCGCCGCCGTCGCCGGTCACCGCGCTGTTCAATGCCATGTTCTGCGGCTTGAACGGCGCGACGCGCACTTCCTGCCGCACCAGCCAGCGGCACAATGCCGCGACCAGCGTGCTCTTGCCCGCATCGGAAGTGGTTCCCTGCACCATCACCGTCCGCGCAGTCATCGTTTCATCCCGCTTAACGAGCATGGCAAGCAGCCATCCCTGAGAGTGAAACCCGCCATGCCCGTTTCCCTCTCTCCTAACTCTCTCCCGCTTGCGGGAGAGAGGGATGCGGTCTCGCTGCGCGAGATTTGCGTTAATGCTTCAACCAGACGCGCCCACTGCGCTTCATCGCGCGGCAGGCCGAAACGCACGCTGGACGGCGTATCGAACAAACGCGTCAGGATGCCCTGTTGCGCGAGTTGCTCATGCACGCTCGCAGCATCCGCGCAGCGCACCCATTGAAACAGGCTGCTGCCGCCGCTCGGCGGCAAGCCTTGCGTGTTCAGTAATTCCGCCAGGCGTTGTGCCGCCAGCGGCAGAGCCTTGCGCGTTGCATCTTGCCAAGCCGTATCGCGCAAGGCCAATGTCGCCACATAGCGCGACGGCGCGGCAATCGGCCACGGCCCCAGCAACTCGGCAAGCGGTTGCAACACAGCTTGTTCCGCCAACACGAAGCCGACCCGCGCACCGGCCAGACCAAAAAATTTTCCCAACGAGCGCAGCACGATCAAACCGGGGCGCGGACAGGCCGACGCAAGACTGTGTTCGGGCGTGGCATCCATGAATGCCTCGTCCACCACCAGCCAGCCGCCGCGTGCCGCCAGTTGCGCATGCAGATTCAGCAATTCTTCCCAACAAAAAAGTTTACCGGTGGGGTTGTTCGGATTGACGATGACCGCAACCTGCGCGGCCGCACTGGCTTGCAGAATCTCCGTTGCGGGAACGCTGACGACTTCGTGCCCGCGACGTTGCCAGGCATACGCGTGTTCCGCGTAACTGGGCGCGACGATTGCCACTTGCGCCGGCGGGCGTAACATCGGCAGGCACTGAATCGCCGCCTGCGAACCCGCCACCGCCAACAATGGCGATGTACCGTAATAAGTTTGCGCGGCCTCATGCAGCTCGTCGTCGTCCTGCGGCAGGCGTTGCCAAACCTCATTCGGTATGGCCGGCACCGGCCAGCCATGCGGATTGATGCCAGTGGACAAGTCCAGCCAGTCTGCCTCGGCTATTCCATATTGCCGCGCGGCACGGCGCAGCCGCCCGCCGTGCTCAAGCATGTTGCCACCCCGATACTAACAGCGTACCCAACGCAATGACGATCAGCCAAACGTACAAAGTGTGGCGCACCAGCCGCACGGCGCGCGTAATGTCCGCCGCACCTGCAGCCATGCCACAGCCCAGCGGCGGACGCTGTTCCAATTCACCGTGATAAATTGCCGCGCCGCCGAGCCGCACGCGCAACGCCCCCGCCCCGGCAGCCATCACCGGCCCGGCATTCGGGCTTTCCCAGGCTGCGGCCTGTTGCCGCCAGCAAGACAGCGCACTGCGCGTATGCCCCAGCAACGCGTAACTCAACGCGGTCAGGCGCGCCGGAATGAAATTCAGCACATCGTCCAGCCGCGCCGCCGCCCAGCCGAAATAGTTATAGCGCGCATTGCGGTAGCCCCACATCGCGTCCAGCGTATTGCTCAAACGATACAACAGCACGCCCGGCGCACCCGCCAGCACGAACCAGAACAACGCAGCGAAGATCGCATCATTGCCGTTTTCCAGCACCGATTCCACTGCAGCGCGCGAAATGCCAGACTCATTCAATTGACGGGTATCGCGGCTGACCATCATGCCGGCAGCCTGCCTCGCAGCGGGCAAATCGCCGACAGAGAAAGCTGTTGCCACGCGTTCGGCATGTTCGCGCAGGCTGCGCGGCGCAATCGCGAAATACAGCACCGCGATGGAAAACAGCGTTCCAAAAAGGGCGGATTGTTGCAGCATCGCTGCGAGCAGTACGAACGGAATCAGCAACACACACACTGAGACGATGCCGCGCAGGCAGCGCGCGGCAGGAGCCGCATCCACGGAACCATAGAATATTTTTTCGGTGCGCTGCGCCAACCGGCCGAAACCGGCCAGCGGATGGAAGCGGCGCGGCTCGCCCAGCAATCTGTCGAACAACACCGCTACCGATATCATCAGCGACACCTCCAGATGATTAAAAATTTCTGCTGTCGGCATTATTTGGCAATCGTGCGATGGATGGCGGCGCGCCCGGTATTGTTGCGCCGCGCAAGATGCATTTTGGAAATCCTGTGCACTGGCAGCCTGGCGGATGATTACAACTCAATGCCCTGTTGCGCGCAGACGCCCGCATCGAACGCATGTTTGATCGGGCGCATCTCGGTGACGGTATCGGCGTATTCAATGAGCGTATCGGGCGCGGCACGACCGGTCAGCACCACGTGCTGCATCGGCGGGCGGTGGCGCAGCGCTTCGATCACCTGTCCGGTTTCCAGGTAATGGAGCTTCAGCGCGATATTGATTTCATCCAATACCACCAGCCCGATAGCCGGATTGCGCAGCATGTCACACGCCACCTGCCATGCAGTCTGCGCCGAGGCGATATCGCGTTGCTTGTCCTGGGTTTCCCAAGTAAAGCCTTCGCCCATCACGTGATACTCAACTTCGGGGAAGCGGCGAAAGAAGGCTTCCTCGCCGGTGGGAGAACTACCTTTGATGAATTGCACCACACCAACGCGCATGTGGTGCCCAAGGGCGCGGGCGACCATGCCAAAGGCCGAGCTGCTCTTGCCCTTGCCGTTGCCGGTATGCACCAGCACCACGCCGCGGCTCTCAGTGGCACGGGCGATCTTCGCATCCACCACTTCCTTGTGGCGTTGCGTGCGAGCGCGGTGCTGCTCGTTCGCGGCGTTCTTCTCGCTCATTATTCGGCTTTGGCGGCGGCCGGTGTGTGCGCGGTCAGCACTGCATATAGTGCGGCTGCGCATGCCAGATACAACAGGCCGCCGCTCAGATACTGGAGATAGTATTGCGCCACGCGAACGGCGTATTCAGCCATGCTCATATCCGGGTAGCGGTCCGAGAACCAGTAAAACGCGCCGTTGGAGATGAGGAACGCCACACTCAGCGCGGCAACGGAAAGGCCGGCAAACACGCCCAGGCTGCGCAGTCTGTATTGATGTATACGTGCATAATAGCGGCCCGCAAACCACAAGACCGCGTAGGTCGGAATCAAAAACCAGTAGGCGGAAGTCACGCAATAATCGCTCACGCCCAAGTGGGCAATCGCCACATAATCCAGCGCAGCCGCTTCGAGTAGCAACCCGGCAAACAACAGCGGACTGGCGATAAAGAAACCGGCCAGCAAGAACACTGCCAGCGAGGCATCCGGCAAGTGCAGCGCGCTGCCGAAATGATGCATGCGCGTCGCGGCCATCAAAGCAATCAAAGCCAGCGCGATTAATGCCTGACGTTGGGATAACAGTTTCATGTTTTTCTCCTTAATAAATTGCGTGTTGGGTTGCCCACGAATGGTGCAACCCAAGCGACACAGTTACGGTTGATAATACAAACTGACAGACAGTCTGCGGCCTAACGGATTGTAACCATACGCCGTACTGTCGTTTTGATTGGTCAGATTATCCGCCCGTAACGACAGCTTGATGTCCTTGTTAACTGCATAGCCTGCGGTCAGATTCAGCACATTGTAACTGCCCAAGGCTTTGCCCGCATCCTGACGTGTACCGGAATATAGCCACTCTCCACCCAATTGCCATGCGCCCAATTGCTGGGTCGCGGCAAAGCTGCTGTGCAATTTGGCACGACGGTCCAGCACTTGACCTGTGGTCACATCACGCGGATTTTGCGAAGTCAGTGCCGCCTTCACACCCGTATCACCAAATCGTCCGGCGTAACTGACTTCCACGCCATCGGTACGTGCTTGGCTGATATTCGATGGGCCGAAGAATTTCGGTGCAGGCAATGTGCCGTATACAATCAAATCGCGAGTGCGGTTATCAAAATAAAGTGCATCCACCTGTTGCACAGCTGTGGCGTAATGCACGCCCAATTCAGCATTGCGCGAGCGTTCGGGTCTTAAAGTGGCATCGCCAAATCCGGGGTAGTACAACTCATTAAAAGTCGGTGCGCGGAACGCCGTACTCACACTCGCCGTCGCACGCCAACTTGCATCGAACGCATAACCGTAGCCCAGCAAACCCGTGTTGACATTGCCATATTGCGAGTTACGATCCTGGCGCACGTTCACTTGCAGCTGATTCGCATCGTAATTTCCGGTATACCCTGCAAACAGGCTTTGAATGCGTCGCGCACTGGGACTATAGGTCGGGTTGATGTCGCTGAACACGCGCTGGTCAAGATTTTCCAGCCCCAACAATAACTGACCTGCAGATGCCAACTGCAGAGTATTTTGCCAAGTGACTTGGTTTTGCGTAGTTTTGTATTGCGAACCAAAGGCCGTTGCCTTGCCGTTCAGAAAATCCTGATAGTCATCCACACCCTGTGCCAATTGCAGATGGCTGTGCCAGATGTCGCTGATCTGATTGTCGGTTGCCAGCGATAGTTTGCGAATACTCGCGGTGTTGTTGTTCACATCAGTCGCTACACCAAACGCGCTGTCGTACTGGTTTTTCCCTGCGCTGTTGAACAGGCTTGCCGATACACGATGCGCAGCACTGAAGGCATAACCCGCCTTAGCCGACACGCTGGTATTGCGATAACCGTCGCGGTCTGGGTTCGCTGTGGGCTTCAGCGCAGGATTCAGCGCCGACACGCCATCGGTTTTGAAGTCCGACACTTGCAAGGCAAAATCAGTATTGTCCACCACTCCGGCAAACCCAGTGCTGGCACGGCGCGTGCTCTGACCACCCAAGCTGCCGCTAACATTGAATGTCGGTTCGCCCTTGCCTCGCTTGGTAAAAATTTGCACCACGCCACCTATCGCCTCTGATCCGTACAGGCTACTGACATTACCGCGCACCACTTCGATGCGCTCGATTTGATCCAGCATCAGGCTTTCCAGCGATGTTGTGCCCAGCGTAGCAGAGTTGATACGCACGCCGTCCAGCAATACCAAAACTTGCGTGCTGTTGCTGCCGCGCAGGAACAACGAGCTAGATTTCCCCATCCCGCCGTTTTGCGATAGCTCAACGCCTGCCACGCCGCGCAAAATCGTAGCCACATCTACAACTTGCGAACGTTGTATATCTTCGCGGCTAATTACCGTTACAGAGGCGAGACTGGTGGCTAAAGGCTGCGCGGTGCGCGTGGCGGTGACGACTACATCCGGCAAAGTCTCGTCAGTAACTGCGTAAGCATGGGTACACGCCGCGCTGAGTAGCGCGGCAGATAGTTTGTATTTCATTAAAGACTCCTGAAAGGTTCCAAGCGTCCCCGCTGGAAAGTTAAATTCAGGAAATGCGGTGGGAGAAAAAGCAGAAGTTGAACGGTTGCGCTGTTCATTTTCCGATGCGCCACCCGCAGCATCTCCTGTTCCTTTGCTCAGGGGCCGGTCTCCGGGCTCGCAAGTCTTGATTTGCCGCCTTCCCATAAGATCCTTTGGGGGATTACTCACAGTGGCATACTGGCAAATCCGCACTCGCTTACCGTTGCGGGGGCAGCACAGGCATTGGGTTGTTCCCTCACCTATTTCCCGTTTAACTCGTCTGCAAGCAGACGAGAACCTCAAAGCAGTGCGCACTTTATCACAAGCGCGATACACTGCCAAAAAATCACAAATCGCTTTCAGAACTCCGGCTTACCATTTGACTTATCAGCACTTTTCAAATTATAGTCAACGCATGGAGAACGAATTGAACGCACTGGAAGGCAAACTTGCACAACTGATACAAGTGAGCGGCAAGCTGCGTGCGGAAAATCACCGGCTGCGCCAGGAACTGGCACATGTGCTCAGCAGTAACCGGCAATGCAGCGACAAGATGGAAAGCGCAAAGGCGCGTTTGGAAAAGCTGCTGACTACTCTCCCTGAAGAGCAAACATGAGCGGCACAACCAAAACGCTGGACATCAAGATTCTCGACCGGGAATTGCGCGTCGCCTGCCCCGAAGAGGAGCGCGGCGAGCTGCTCGATGCGGTTGCCTACCTGGACAAAAAAATGCGCGAAATCCGCGATGCCGGCAAGATCGCCAGCGTCGAACGCATCGCCCTGATGGCCGCGCTCAACATCACCCACGAACTGCTTTCCGTGAAAATCGGGCGCGGCTTTGACGTCGCCGATTTTAAGCGTAGAATGGATCTTATGCAGGCGGCGATTGACAAGGCGTTAGCCGAACAAGACTCGCTGTTTTAGCTCTCCCCTGCGGTGTTCGTCAGACCCGTAATTCTTTGAGCCAATAAGTTAGTTTAGGTCGCGACCCATCGAACCGCTGTTGTGAACGTCCCTTGCGGATGATCCTGATGCGGCAGGGAAACGACCCTCTTGGACCGCAGGTTCAAGATGCCGGGTCAACGGCACAGGCGGGGGACTTTATTCCGGTGCGGCCTGATTCAGGCCGCACTTTTTATTTGCGGATAGGAACCATGCGCTACTGGCTGATGAAATCCGAACCCTCCGATTGCAGCATCGATGATCTCGCTAATTTTCCCGATCATACCGTCGCCTGGTACGGCGTGCGCAACTATCAGGCGCGCAACTTCATGCGCGATCAGATGCGGGCCGGCGATGGCGTGCTGTTCTACCACTCCAACTGCAAGGAACCAGGCATCGCCGGTATCGCCAGGGTCAGCAGCACCGTTTACCCCGATGCCACACAGTTCGAACGCAACGGTAAATACTTCGACCCCAAGGCCACGCCGGAACAACCGCGCTGGTTCAATGTGGATGTGCAACTGGTGCGCAAGATACCGCTCATCACCATCGGTGAACTGCGGCGGCATCCGGAGCTGGCGCGGATGCGCACCCTGCAGCGCGGTAATCGCCTGTCGATCACGCCGCTCGACCCGACGGAGTGGCAGTTCATCCTGAAAAATCTGGTGCACGATTGAAAACCCCTACCAACCTACTGCGTGACCCGATAGCGGTGCTCGCTACTCGCCTACCTATGAGGCATGTCTCGTGCTCTGCACTCCGTGCGCCTTGCTCTCAAATCGCTCGCTACGGTTGGTAGAGGTTTGCTGATGGAATGGTATGCCACCTATCTCCTGCTTGGGGCCTTCGTCGGCTTCTTCGCCGGTTTGCTCGGCATCGGCGGCGGGCTGGTGCTGGTTCCGGTATTGAGTTTCCTGTTTGAAGCGCAACGTCTGGGCGGAGCGCAAAACCTGCATCTCGCGCTGGGTACCTCGATGGCCGCCATACTCTACACCGCCGCTTCCAGCGCATATACGCATCACTCGCATGGCGCGGTCAACATGCATATCGTGCGCAGCATGACGCCTGGCCTGCTGTTGGGCACGCTGATCGGAGCGCTGTTCGCCAGTGGCGCCCCGCAACTTTACCTGTCGGTATTTTTCGCGCTGTTCGTATATTTCGCCGCCGCGCAAATGCTGCTCGGACTCAGGCCAAAGGCTACCCGGCAATTGCCCGGGCGCGCCGGACTGACGCTGGTCGGCAGCGGCATCGGCGCAATCAGCAGCCTGGTTTCCATCGGCGGTGGAACGCTGAGCGTGCCCTACATGCTGTGGCACAACATCCCTTTCAAACAGGCTATCGGCACCTCGGCCGCGCTTGGTTTTCCCATCGCGCTCGGCGGTACGATAGGTTATGTCGCCACCGGCCTGATGCTGCATGCGCTGCCTGGCGGAACGCTGGGCTTCGTCTATCTTCCCGCGCTGTTCATGCTCATCGTTGGCAGCGCCTTCACCACGCCGCTTGGTGCGAAGGCGACGCACCGGTTGCCGCTGAAACCGCTGCGCAGCGGATTTGCCATCCTGCTGTTGATATTGGCGACGAGAATGTTGCTGAAGTCAATAATGTAGCGTGCGCTGTGCACACGGCATAATTCAGGAATCGTGCGCGCAGCGCACGCTACGATGATTGAAAACTGCGCAGCCGTTACGTCTTCCGCAGCCTGAAACCCAACACCATCAGCGCGACCAGCAGCAGCATTGCTACCGCGTTGTGCAGCACCGCAACCAGCAGCGGCAAACCGAGCAGCGCATTGGAGATACCGAGCGCAAACTGCAGCACGATCAATCCCAGGATGGCCTTGCCGGTGTTGCGCAGGCCTTTCACCGCCATGACCCTGAAGGACAGCCAACACAGGTAAGCAAGGGTAAACAGCGCGCCTACCCGATGCATCCAGTGAATCGCCGTCAACCTTTCCGCGGAAAGCGGCAGGCCGGAATAATCGAAGCTGTATGAGAAGTCCATCGGCGGCAGCAGTGCGCCCTGGCAGAGCGGAAACCCGACACAGGCAAGCGCGGCAAAATTGGAGCTTACCCAGCCACCCAGCATGATCTCGGCCAGCAGCAGCGCAATGCCGAACCACGAGAAAACGCGCCATTTTTGCGCCTCGCCTGAATCGACCGCAACAGGCAGCGCCGTCTGGCGCAGCGCGATCCACATCAGCAGCATCAGCATCGCAATCCCGCCCGCAAGATGCACCGGAACAATGACCGGCCGCGGCAGATGGGCAAAAGCCCAGACACCGAACGCCGCCAGGAAGGCCATCAAACCCACCAGTAAGGTCGGCAGCAAAGGCGATTGCCGCAATTCCTTGCGCTTTTTCCACGCAAGCCCGCAAACCACGATAGCCAGTACCCCCAGCAGTTGCACCACCTGACTATGCAGCTTCCACTGCCACGAGGTATGGCCGCGCGCCGCGCCTGCCTGGTGTGGCTGTCTTTCCTTCAGCGCGTTTTCCTCATAGCAGGCAGGCCAGTTGGCACAACCCAGGCCGGCATCGGAAAGGCGCGCATAAGCGCTCAACACCACTGCGCAAAAAGCAAGGACGCAGGTAACCAGGACAAGTTTCAGGTACATCGTTTGACACCGGAAAAAATGACGGCGCGATTGTATGCGATAGCGGCAGACAAGGCGACTTTGTCAGCGGCCTGCCATACTTAACGGAAATTTGATCACGTCTTGTCGGGGTAAAAGTAGATGGCGTTACGCCCCGCCGCCTTGGCCTGATACATCGCAGCATCGGCCCACTTGAGAATATCTTCACGGCTGTATTCATGGTTGACAAACAAAACTATCCCGATACTGGAAGTGCAACGATGCTCGATCGCGCTCTTACCATCTTCTGTCTGCAATAATTCCAGTTGATAAGGCTCTGCCAGCGCGGTGCGGATTTTTTCTGCCACTGCATTCGCCTGTGTGGCAGAGACTGCTTTATCAGCATCCAGGTCTTTGAGTATCACCACGAACTCATCGCCACCGAAACGCGCCACGGTATCTTCCTCGCGCACGCAACCCTCAATACGCCGTGACGCCTCGATCAACAGTAAATCGCCTATGTCATGACCATGCTCGTCGTTGAGCGGCTTGAAGTTGTCCAGGTCGAGGAATATCAGCGCGCCATAACGGCCGCTGCGCTTGCTGGCCGCCAATGTTTGCCCAAGACGGTCAAACAAGAGCCGGCGGTTCGGTAGTTGCGTGAGCGGGTCATAGAACGCCAGATTCTTCAAGTGCTCTTCATTGATCTTGCGCGCAGAAATGTCCTGTTTCAATGCCACAAAATGACTGATCTCGCCATCCTTGCCGCACACCGGCGTAATGGTCATTTCATCGTGATACAACGAGCCGTCCTTGCGCCGGTTGATCAGCTCGCCATGCCATATCTTGCCGGAAAGAATGATTTGCCACATTTCCGCATAAAACTGCCGATCCTGATGCCCCGATTTGACCAGCTCACCGCAATGGCGCCCGACTGCCTCCTCGAACTCATAGCCCGTCAGCTGGGTGAATGCCCGATTTGCCCAAACGATGCGCGCCTCGCGGTCGGTAATCACAATCGCATTGGCGGCGGCATTGAGTGCGCTCTCGTGCAGTTTCAATTGCGCCTCACTCTCCCTCAAGTGCTGCTCGTTTTCGGTGCGCAGTTGCAAATGGTGAACCAATCCATAGGCCCAGAAAGCCGCCAGCAGACCAGCTACGAGCCCCAACAGGCGAATGACGTAAAGCGTCTGCGAAGCGGCGCCCCATCCGGAACGGGGATAAGCGGCGATTTCCCATTCACCGCCGGGAAGGGTCACTTTCTGCACGACCGGGTTCATCGCGAACACCTCGGGGTCGCCGTAAAAGACTTCTCCGCCGCTGCCCTTGCCGTCGCGTCCGCGCATCGCGACATGCAGGGTTTGTCGATATCGGGCAGCCCTGCTTCGCGCAACAAGCTGGTGAGCAGGAAGGGCGACCCTATCGCACCGATGAAATGCTTGTTTCCCGAGTCCTGATCTATGTGGTAAACCGGCGTACGCACCACCACCGCCTCGCTTGCATCCCTTTCCAACAGTTTCAACGGGCCGGCAAGAACCGGTTGCTGTGTAGTCATCATAGTCTGGTAGGTCAGCCACTGCGAAGGCACGTTGCGAAAATCCAGCCCGATGAGCTTCTCGTTCCCCACCTGCGGATAGACATGGCTGATGGTCGTATCGCGAAACAAAGCGATATCGATAATGCTTGGGCTGAATACCTTGGCCTGCGCCGCCAACTTGGCAAATTCGTCTCCCGGCATATCGGCGTGCGTGGCATAGACCACCGCTATGGCGCGCGTGATTGATACCGGTATGTTGATAGCCGCCTCCAGTCTGGCGCGCGTGGCGGAGAGCCGTTCGATAACGTGCAAGCGCTCGTCTCTTGTGATTTGCTTACGCTCGGCGCTGTCAATAAACAGTACCGCCACAAACACAATCAACGCCGCTGCAAGTGCGACCAGTTTTGGGTTAGGCATTCGGGGGGGTGGCCTGCACTGTCGGTCGTTGAAATCGTCATTTCGGAGCCGTTTGATCTTGTGCGAAACTTGATGATGCGACACTAACCTTTAATTTCCGGAATGTATATAGACCGAATTATCTATGCAATTCGGCCTAGCCAGATGACGCGCAACGGCTCCCAATGCCCTATTTATGCTAATCTGCGCGGGTATTTTTCAGGAAATTTGTATGTCCTCTAGAAATCCGTTTTGCGGGATGGCAGGCTGGACACGGCGATGCGAAGCATTTGGGGCGGGCAGGCCTGCTGCTCCGCGCTCCCGCACCGGAGGGCTGCGCCCCACCGTATCGCGCGGGCACCGCAAGAAGCCGCACAGCGAACGACGAGACATATCGAATAGATAGGTGAGGAGTGAGCGACAACGGAGTTGCGGTGGAGACTAACCTTTAGGTTACGTCGTAACCAACACGCGACGCCGCGATTCGCCCGCAAAACGGATTTATAGAGGGCATATGAACGGTTATTTGAAACGCATCCTAAACGCGCGCGTGTACGACGTGGCGATCGAAACACCGCTGGAATTCGCGCCCAACCTTTCGGCGCGTACCGGCAATACGCTGCTACTCAAGCGCGAGGACATGCAGCCGGTGTTTTCTTTCAAGCTGCGCGGCGCGTATAACAAGATGGCGCAGCTCACGCCGGAGCAGTTGAAACGCGGCGTTATCGCCGCCTCGGCGGGCAACCATGCACAGGGCGTGGCGCTGAGCGCACAGAAGCTTGGCTGCAAGGCGGTGATCGTGATGCCCGCCACCACGCCGCAGATCAAGATCGACGCGGTGAAGAGCCGCGGGGCGAAAGTGGTGCTGCACGGCGATTCATATTCCGACGCCTGCGCATACGCACTGGAACTGGAAAAACAGGAAAGTATGACCTTCGTGCATCCCTACGACGATCCCGACGTGATCGCCGGACAGGGCACCATCGCGATGGAAATCCTGCGCCAGCACACCCGTCCGATCCACGCCATCTTCTGCGCCATCGGCGGCGGCGGGCTGGCCGCCGGCGTGGCGGCTTACGTCAAGCAAGTGCGCCCGGACATCAGGATCATCGGCGTGCAGCCGGTCGATTCCGACGCCATGCGCCGCTCACTGAAGGCCAAACGGCGCGTCACGCTCGACCATGTCGGCCTGTTTGCAGACGGCGTGGCAGTCAAGCAGGTCGGCCAGGAAACTTTCCGCCTGTGCCGCAAGCTGGTCGACGAGATCGTACTGGTGGACACCGACGCCACCTGCGCCGCGATCAAGGACGTGTTCGAGGACACCCGTTCAATATTGGAACCGGCGGGTGCGCTCGCGATCGCCGGAGCCAAGCTGTATGCCGCGCGCGAACAGCTCAAGGGCAAGACGCTGGTCGCCATCGCCTGCGGCGCGAACATGAATTTCGACCGCCTGCGCTTTGTCGCGGAACGCGCCGAAATCGGCGAACAGCGTGAGGCGATTCTCGCCGTCACCATTCCCGAAACACCCGGCAGCTTCCGCAAATTCTGCGCGCTGCTCGGCAAACGCAACATCACCGAATTCAACTACCGCTACGCCGATCCGAAAGCGGCGCAGGTGTTCGTCGGCATCCAGGTGCGCAACCAGTCGGAAACCGCCGAGCTGGTGGACAAATTGCAGCGCAACAAATTACCCACACTCGACTTGAGCGACAACGAAATGGCCAAGCTGCATTTGCGCCACCTGGTCGGCGGGCACGCGCCGGAAGTCAAGGACGAAATCCTGTTCCGCTTCGAGTTTCCCGAACGACCCGGCGCGCTGATGAACTTCCTCAACAGCATGAACCACAGCTGGAACATCAGCCTGTTCCACTACCGCAACCACGGCGCAGACTACGGCCGCGTGCTGGTCGGCATGCAGGTGCCTCATCACGACAAGAAGGCACTGAAGACCTTCCTCGACACGCTCGGCTACCGTTATTGGGACGAGAGCGGCAACCCGGCGTATCGGTTGTTCTTGGGTTGACCTATGCACCAATCGCTCAAGCAGGTCATCCGCAAGAGCACGCTATCCCGGCGCGAGCAGCTTCCCGCTGACATTCGCGCCGCGTACAACGCGGCGATCACCGAACGGCTGTTGCAACTGCCGGAGTACCGGCAGGCCGAAACCGTGCTGGGCTACATGAATTTCGGCGCGGAATTCACCAGTGAGTTATGGATCGAACGGGTATTGGCGGACGGCAAACGGCTGGTACTGCCCAAGGTGAACCACCACACCAATCATCTCGACCTGTATTGGGTGGAAGACCCGGAGAACCAGTTGGCAGCGGGTTTGTGGGGGATACGCGAGCCGATCGTGGAACGCTGCGAACGGCTGGCTGCACCAGATGAGGTAGAATTCGCCTTATTGCCGGGGGTGGCGTTTGCCCGCGACGGCGCGCGGCTAGGCTATGGCGGCGGGTATTACGACAAGCTGCTGGCAAGCATAGCGCAACGGCCTGTGCTGACCGCCGCGGCGTTTGCGTTGCAGATCGTCGAACGGATTCCGCAGGAGGCGAACGACGTAAAGGTCGAATGGATTATTACCGAGCAGGAAACCATCGCCTGTGCGGCACAAGGGAGCATTCAGGAATTTTCAGGGATTTCCATAAAATGACATTGCGGCAATAAGGGAGGTGAAAGATGGCATCATTACCCGATTACGGCCCGCCCGATCCTGATCGACCCGACCCCGATCAGCAGGAAACGCAAGAGTGGCTGGATGCGCTCGATTCGGTATTGGAAAACGAAGGCGCGGAACGCGCGCATTTCCTGATCGAGCAGTTGATCGGCAAGGCACGCAGCGCCGGCGCCGGCATGTCGTTCTGCACGACCACCCCGTATTGCAACACCGTCCCGCTGGGCAAGGAACAGCGCTCCGCCGGCAACCATGAACTGGAACACCACATTCGCGCTCTGACGCGCTGGAACGCGATGGCGCTGGTGCTGAACGCCAACCGCGAATCTTCCGAACTGGGCGGGCACATCGCCAGCTTTGCTTCGGCGGCCACCCTGTACGACGTGGGATTCAATCATTTCTTCCACGGCAGGACCGGGACGCACGGCGGCGACCTGGTGTATTTCCAGGGGCATTCCTCACCCGGCATCTATGCGCGCGCCTTCCTCGAAGGAAGGATCGGCGAGGAGCAGATGCACAAGTTCCGCCAGGAGTCGGAAGGCGGCGGCCTGCCGTCCTATCCGCATCCGTGGCTGATGCCGGACTTCTGGCAGTTCTCCACCGTGTCGATGGGGCTGGGGCCGCTGATGGCGATTTACCAGGCGCGCTTCATGCGCTATCTGGAGCATCGCGGCATCGCGCAGACCGCCGGGCGCAAGGTGTGGGCCTTCGTCGGCGACGGCGAGACCGACGAGCCGGAATCGCTGGGCGCCATTTCGCTGGCGGGGCGCGAGCATCTCGACAACCTGATCTTCGTGGTCAACTGCAATCTGCAACGCCTGGACGGCCCGGTGCGCGGCAACGGCAAGATCATCCAGGAACTGGAAGGCGTGTTCCGCGGCGCGGGCTGGAACGTCATCAAGGTGGTGTGGGGCAGGCATTGGGATCGCCTGTTCGCCAAGGACAAAAACGGCCTGCTGCAACAGCGCATGCAGGAAGTAGTGGACGGCGAATACCAGACCTACAAAGCGAGGGACGGCGCGTATGTGCGCGAGCATTTTTTTGGCAAATACCCGGAATTGCTGGAGATGGTCGCAGACATGTCCGACGACGAACTCTGGCGGTTGAACCGCGGCGGACACGACCCGTACAAGGTATTCGCGGCCTATGCGGAAGCCGTCAAACACACCGGCCAGCCGACCGTGATCCTTGCCAAGACGGTGAAGGGCTACGGCATGGGCGCATCCGGCGAGGCGCAGAACCCGACCCATCAGCAGAAGAAAATGGATCTGGACTCGTTGCGCAAATTCCGTGACCGTTTCAACATTCCGCTGACCGACGCGCAAGTGGAAAGCCTGAATTTCTGCCGCCCGCCCGAGGACAGCCTGGAGATGAAATATCTCAGGGGGCGCATCGAGGCACTGGGCACGGTGCCGGCGCGCGAGCCGGTCAATGAGCCGTTGCAAATACCGGGGCTGGATGCATTCGAGGTGCTGCTGAAAGGCACCGAAGACCGCGAGATTTCCACCACGATGGCGTTCATGCGCCTGCTCGGCATCCTGGTCAAGGATCCGCATATCGGCAAGCAGATCGTGCCGATCGTGCCGGACGAGGCGCGCACTTTCGGCATGGACGGGCTGTTCCGCCAGATCGGCATCTTCTCGCAGGTCGGCCAGCTCTATACGCCGCAGGATGCCGACCAGTTGATGTTCTACAAGGAAGACAAGCACGGCCAGATTTTGCAGGAGGGCATCACCGAGGCGGGGGCGATGTCCTCGTGGATCGCCGCTGCGACGGCCTATGCGAATCACGGCACGGCGACGATCCCGTTCTATATCTATTACTCGATGTTCGGCTTCCAGCGTGTCGGCGACCTGAGCTGGGCAGCAGGCGACATGCTGGCGCGCGGATTCCTGCTCGGCGGCACCGCCGGGCGCACCACACTGAACGGCGAAGGGCTGCAACATCAGGACGGCCACAGCCACTTGCAGGCGGCATTGATTCCGAACTGCGTGTCTTACGATCCGGCCTTTGCCTATGAACTGGCGGTCATCGTCCAGGACGGCATGCGCCGCATGTATGTCGATCAGGAAAACCGGTTCTATTACATCACGGTGATGAACGAGAACTACGCGCATCCGGCCATGCCGAAAGGCGCGGAGTCTGGCATCATTAAAGGGATGTACCTCTTCAGTGAAGGGGAAAGGGGAAAGGGGAAAAAACCTGAAGTCCAGTTGCTCGGCAGCGGGACGATATTGCGTGAAGTCATCGCCGCGGCGGGGCTGCTGGAAAAGGATTTTGGTGTGGCCGCAGACATCTGGAGCGTGACCAGCTTCAATGAACTGCGCCGCGACGGGCTGGATTGCGCACGCTGGAACCTGCTGCATCCAGAAGCCGAGCCGCGCGCCAGCCATGTCGAGCAATGCCTTGCCGGGCGCAGCGGCCCGGTAGTCGCCGCGACCGATTACATCAAGAGCTATGCCGACCAGATCCGTGCCTTTGTGCGCGGTAGCTATACCGTGCTGGGCACGGACGGCTTCGGCCGCTCGGACACGCGCAAGAAACTGCGCCGCTTCTTCGAAGTGGATCGCTGCTACATCGCCGTCGCGGCGCTCAAGGCGCTGGCCGATAAAGGCGCGATCGGCATGAGCGAAGTGAACAAGGCGATCAAGTTGTACAAGATCGACCCGGACAAACCCAACCCAGCGACGGTTTAAGGAAGATGCACGTGGCAATCAAACAAATACTGGTTCCGGACATCGGCAACTTCAAGGGCGTAAATGTCATCGAGGTGATGGTCAAGGCCGGCGACAAGGTGCAAGCGGAAGATGCTCTCATCACGCTGGAAACCGACAAGGCCACGATGGACGTGCCATCGCCATACTCTGGCGTAATAAAAGAAATGAAGGTCAAGGCCGGCGACAAGGTATCGCAAGGCTCGGTGATTTTGCTGCTGGAAAGCAGCGATGCGGCGAGTGCGCCTGTCGCGCCACCCGTTTCAGCGGCGGCTCCGGTATCGCCTGCATCTGCGGCTCAAACCCCTACCCCCTCCCCAGCCCTCCCCTTGTCAGGTGAGGGAGCGGCACCTTCTCCTTACCTGACTGCTGATGGGTTCAGATCTTCCCCTGATAAGGGGGGATTGAGGGGGGTTGCGCACGCCAGCCCCGCGATCCGCCGCTTTGCGCGTGAACTCGGCGTAGACGTGGCGCAAGTCAAAGGCAGCGGCGCAAAGGGGCGCGTCACCAAGGACGATGTGCAGAACTTCGTCAAGGCCGCGCTGGCGCAACCGCGCGGCACGGCAGGCGGCAGCGGCCTGCCGATTCTCGCCATGCCGGAAATAAACTTTGCCCAGTTCGGCCCGATCGAAACCAAACCGCTGTCGCGCATCCAGAAGATTTCCGGGGCAAACCTGCATCGCAACTGGGTGAGCATTCCGCATGTCACGCAGCTCGACGAGGCCGACATCAGCGAGATGGAAGCCTTCCGCAAGCAATTGAACGAGGAATACGCCAAACAGGGCATCAAGATTACCCCGCTGGCATTCTTGCTCAAGGCCGTGGTGGCCGCGTTGCAGCAATACCCCGAATTCAACGCCTCACTGGATGCAAGCGGCGAGAATCTGGTGCTCAAGCGATATTTCCATATCGGCGTGGCGGTGGATACGCCGGACGGTCTGATGGTGCCGGTGCTGCGCGATGTGGACAGTAAAGGCATCGTGCAACTCGCCAAGGAACTTGGCGAAACCAGCGCGAGGGCGCGCGACAAGAAGCTGTCGGCAGCCGACATGCAGGGCGGCTGCTTCACCATCTCCAGCCTCGGCGGCATCGGCGGCACGGCGTTCACGCCGATCATCAACGCGCCTGAAGTGGCGATCCTCGGCGTGTCCAGATCGAACATGAAGCCGGTGCATCAAAACGGCGAGTTCGTGCCGCGCCTGATGCTGCCGCTGTCGCTATCCTACGACCACCGCGTGATCGATGGCGCATCCGCCGCACGCTTCATTGTTTACCTGTCGCAAACGCTGGCGGACATCCGCCGCCTCGCGCTGTGAAGTTTGAAATCATTTAGCCACGGATTAACACGGATGATCACTGATAATCAGCAGCCACACAAAATTTGTTGTTTGCCTGGAACGCGCACGGGGGAATTGAAGCAGCCGCATACCCCTATCTGTGAAAATCCGTGTTAATCCGTGGCTAATTATGGTTACTAGAGACTTGAGCATCACACCCATCGGCATCCTCGGGGGGACGTTTGATCCGATTCATTTCGGGCACCTGCGCCTCGCCGAAGAGATGCTGGAACAGGCGAACCTCCGGCAGATCCGCTTCATCCCCACCGGCACGCCGCCGCATCGCGATACGCCAAAAGTAGCCGCTCAGCATCGCAGCGCGATGGTGCAACTGGCAATCGCCGACCAACCCGCTTTCGTGCTGGACGACCGCGAAGTCAACCGCACCACGCCGTGCTATACGGTGGATACGCTGCACGAATTGCGCGCCGAACTGGGGGCGGCGCAGCCGCTGTGCCTGCTGATGGGCGGCGATGCCTTCCTGCAATTGCATACCTGGCACGAATGGGAGCAATTGTTTGAACTGGCGCACATCGTGGTCGGCTATCGCCCAGGCTTTACACTGGAGGAGCGTATCCACAGCGCAACGGCTGAGCTGCAGCGGCACTATCAACAGCGCCTGTGCGCTGCGGACGCCTTGTCGCAACAGCCCTGCGGCGGCATCACTGAACTGGCCATCCCCAAGCTGGAAATCTCTGCTACCGATATCCGCCGCCGCGTGTCGGAAGGACGTACCATACGCTACCTGCTGCCCAACGCGGTGGCAGACTACATTCATCAACATCATTTATACAAACCATGCTGACTACCGAAGAAAAAACCCAAGCCGTTGTCGCCGCACTCGAAGACATCAAGGCCAATGACATCACCGTGATCGACACCAGAAAGCTCAGCTCGATGTTCGAGCGGATGATCATTGCCAGCGCCAATTCCACCCGACAGACCAAGGCGCTTGCCGACAACGTGGTGGTCAAACTCAAGGAGCGCGGCGAGCAGATCTACGGCCGCGAAGGCGAAGACAGCGGCGAATGGATACTGATTGACCTCGGCGAGGTGCTGGTGCACATCATGCAGCCCGCCATCCGCGATTATTACAACCTCGAAGAACTGTGGAGCAAGGCGCAGGCAGCGCGTCCCAAATTGGCCAAGGCTCCGGAGTAAGCATGAAACCAGAAAACCATCTGACCGTAGGGGCGCGATTCATCGCGCCCTGTTCAATTCATGCGCCAGAAGACGGGCGCGATGAATCGCGCCCCTACGGTATCGTTTGGCCTTTGAATGGAATATGAAGCTCATTATTGTATCGGTTGGCCACAAGATACCGGACTGGATCACGGCGGGCTTTAACGAATACGCCAAGCGGATGCCGCGCGAGGCGAGGATCGAGCTGCTGGAGATCAGGCCTGAGCCGCGCAGCACCGGCAAGACCACCGCGCAAATTATGGAGGCGGAAGCGCAGCGTATCCTTGCCGCATTGCCGCAGAACTGCCTGCGCATCGCGCTGGATGAGCGCGGCATGCAGCCGACCACCAGGCAGCTCGCCGTACAGATGCAGGACTGGATGCGTGCCGGGCGCGATGTGGTGTTCATCATCGGCGGTGCGGACGGCCTGCATGATTCGGTCAAACAGGCCGCGCAGCAACTGCTGGCATTATCCGCGCTGACCTTGCCGCACGCGTTCGTGCGCCTGTTGCTCGCCGAACAGTTGTATCGGGCGCACAGTCTGATGCACAATCACCCTTATCATAGGGAGTAGGAAATGGTGAGTGGTAAGTGGATCGGCGCGTTGCGCCTCAGTGGTAAGTGGAAAAACCTACTCACCACTTACCACTCACCACTTACGAGTTTTTAGATATGGGCATCATCCAACCACGCATTTACCTGGCCTCGCAAAGCCCGCGCCGCCGCGAACTGCTCAAGCAGATCGGCATCAACTTTGAACTGCTGCTGTTGCGTTCCGACCCGCACCGCGATATGGACGTGGATGAAACGCCCCATGCCGTTGAACCGCCCGAGGAATATGTACAGCGGGTTTGCCAGGCCAAAGCCGAAGTGGGTTACGCCGCGCTGAAGCAGCGCAATCTTCCGCCATTCCCGGTGCTGGCCGCCGATACTACCGTCGCACTGGATGGCAAGATTTTCGGCAAACCGGACAATGCCGGACACGCCGCCGCGATGCTGCGCCAGCTTTCCGGCTGCGAACATCAAGTGCTCAGCGCGGTGGCGGTCGCGCTGGATGAGCATGTCGAAGTCGCG
>DASTNS010000017.1:0-5100 GCA_035720625.1 Gallionella sp.
GGGACCGGCTGTATTGCCGAGAGAAGTCTTGCTGCAGGCACAGGCGGAATTGCTCGACTGGCATGGCAGCGGCATGTCGGTGATGGAGATGTCGCATCGCGGCAAGGAATTTACGGGCATCCATGCGCAGGCCGAAGCCGATTTGCGCGAGCTGATGGGCATCCCCGCCAACTACAAGGTGCTGTTCCTGCAAGGCGGCGCGCATCTGCAATTTTCGATGATCCCGCTGAACCTGTTGTGCGGCAGGGTTTCCGCCGACTACGTGGACACCGGGGAATGGTCGAAGAAGGCCATCGGCGAGGCAAGGAAGTTTGGCAACGTGAACGTCGTGGCAAACAATGCCGACAGGAACTGCACCTATGTTCCGGCGTTCGATACCTGGAAGCGCGACCCGAACGCGGCCTATCTGCATTACACGCCGAACGAGACCATCGGCGGCGTGGAATTCAACTGGGTTCCGGAGATCGGAGAGGTACCGCTGGTGGCGGACATGTCCTCCAACATCCTGTCGCGTCCCATCGACGTATCCCGGTTCGGCCTGATCTACGCCGGCGCGCAGAAGAACATCGGCCCCGCGGGGCTGACGCTGGTCATCGTGCGCGACGACCTGCTCGGCCAGGCAGCGGCGAACACGCCGACCATGCTGGATTACAAGACCCACGCCGACAACGGCTCGATGTACAACACGCCGCCGACCTACGCCATCTACATCGCCGGGTTAGTGTTCCAGTGGCTGAAGAAGAGCGGCGGCATCGCCGCGATGGAACGCGCCAACATCGCCAAGGCCGATCTGCTGTACGCGGCGATCGATGCCAGCAATGGCTTCTACCATTGCCCGGTGAACAAGACGGACCGTTCGCGCATGAACGTGCCCTTTACTTTGAAAAATACAGGCACCCTGAAGGACGCGAACCTCGATGGTGATTTCCTCAAACAGGCTGAGGCGCGCGGGCTGCTGCAACTGAAGGGGCACCGTTCGGTGGGCGGGATGCGTGCCTCGATATACAACGCCATGCCGCTGGCGGGCGTGCAGGTGCTGGTGGATTTCATGAACGAGTTTGCCGATGGACACCGTTAATAACCTGCTGCGCGATTCGATTGCTGCGTTGCGCGGTGCTCGTTCCCGCGCCTATCTGATTGATATGTCTTGGTTACTGCGCTCCGTGCGCCTTGCACTCAAATCGCTCGCTACGGTTCTTAACGGTGTCCAGTATGGCCAGGCTATAGCTTTAGCGGGGACAGCATGAGCGAGAAATTAAAACAGCTCCGCGAACAGATCGACCACCTCGATGACGAGTTGCTGAAGCTCGTCAATCAGCGTGCCGCTCTGGCGCAACAGATCGGCCATCTCAAGGAGGATGGCGTGGTACTGCGCCCGGAGCGCGAGGCACAGATATTGCAGCGCTTGCAGGGCGATAACAAAGGACCCTTGAGCAATGCCGCCGTGGCGCAGTTATTCATCGAAGTGATGTCGCAATGCCGCGCGCTGGAAGCGCCGCTGACGGTCGCCTACCTGGGGCCGGAAGGCACGTTCAGCGAGCAGGCTACTTTCGCGCGTTTTGGCAGTGCGGTGCAGGGGCAGCCGTGTGCGACCATCGACGACGTGTTCCGCGCGGTAGAAAGCGGCGCAGCCCATCATGGCATGGTGCCGGTGGAAAATTCCAGCGAAGGCGCGATCGGCCGGACGCTGGATTTGTTGCTGCAAAGCACGTTGCAGGTGTGTGGCGAAGTGATGTTGCCAGTGCATCAGTGCCTGCTGGCGCAACATTGCGAATTAAGCACGATCAAGACCATTTATTCGCATCCGCAATCGCTGGGCCAATGTCAAGGCTGGCTGAATGTCCATCTGCCTCATGCGGCACACATTCCTGTCGCCAGCAATGCCGAAGCGGCGCGGCTGGCCGCGGAGAACCCGCACAGTGCGGCAGTCGCAGGCAGTCAGGCCGCCGTGCGTTCCGGCCTGAGCGTGTGTGTGGAAAATATTGAGGATGACGCGAGGAATACCACGCGTTTTCTGGTGCTGGGCAAGCAGCAGGTCGCGCCTTCAGGAAACGATAAAACCTCGCTGGTGCTGTCCGCCGCGAATCGCCCCGGCGCAGTGCACGACCTGCTGGCGCCGCTGGCCAGGCATGGCGTAAGCATGACGAAATTCGAGTCGCGTCCGGCCCGTTCGGGGTTGTGGGAATACGTGTTCTACATGGACATCGAGGGACATCAGAATGATGCCAAAGTGGCTGCCGCATTGGCTGAACTCAAACAAGTCGCAGCGTTCATGAAAATCTTGGGTTCATACCCGGCTGCCGTGTAGGCGGCTGTTTTGGAGTAAATAAATGGCAATGCCACAACTGTGTTGGGACATTGAGTTCCTGAAAAACAATCCGACCTTGCAGAACGAGAATTATGGCATCCCTGCCGAAGTGAAGCGTATCAATTATCCGATCCGCATGGTGCGCTACTGGTTCATGTATCACTTTTTGCGCGAGGATGCGGCGCGCAAAGGCGCGCTGGACGTGTGCGAAATCGGCGTGGATGTCGGGCAGATGCTCGGTTTCATGCATGCCGCCGCACAGCATGGCGGCGAGAAAGTACCGCTGGCCAGCTGGGATGCGGTGGATGCGCTGATCCGTCGCGATATTCTCGAACGTGCCGGCTATAACCATTTTTATGAAGTCGATCTGGAGAGCGCCGCATTCAGGCTGGATGATGGCAAGCAATACGACGCGATGATTCTGCTGCATGTGCTGGAGCATCTGTTCAAGCCGGAAGAGCTGATTACGAAGCTCGTGCCGCATCTCAAACCGGGCGGCATGCTGATCGGCGGTTTTCCATCCGCGCCGGATTCCATGGCGCAGTCGCGCGAAGAAAAGATTCGCCCCGGTGCGGGAAAATATGGACATGTCAGCGTGTTTGCGCCGAAGCGCGTGCGCGACATGGCGGCGGCGAACGGCCTAGAGGTGGAATTCCTGAGCGGCGCATTCTTCATGCGCAAGAAGGGCTTTTTCCTGGAAAATTGCAAGTGGTGGCTGCGCTTTAACCTGTGGTTCGGCGCGCTGTTTCCGGGCTGGCCGGGCGAGATTTACTGGATCCTGCGCAAGCCGGCCAAATAACTTTTAGATCGTAGGTTGGGTTAGGCCGTCAGGCCGTAACCCAACATCATTGGCGGAGCTGTTGGGTTACGCGGCAAGCCGCTAACCCAACCTACGAATGATTTCCTGTGTAGATAAATTGTTTTACCGTTAAATATAATTTTTATTTCAGTATGGATTACTCTGAACTGGCACCGGCCTATATCCGCGCCATCGCGCCCTACCAGCCCGGCAAGCCGATCTCCGAGCTGGAGCGCGAGCTGGGCATCAGTGGCATCGTCAAGCTGGCGTCGAACGAGAACCCGCTGGGTTGCAGCCCACTGGCCATGAGAGCGATGCAGGAAGCGCTCAAGACCATCGCGCTGTACCCGGATGGCAACGGCTTCGAGCTGAAGGACGCACTGTTCAAACGCTATGGCGTCGAGCATGCGCGCATCGTGCTGGGCAACGGCTCCAACGACATGCTGGAACTGGCCGCGCGTGCTTTTTTGACCGTCGGCGACAAGGCGGCCTATTCGGACCATGCTTTCGCAGTGTATCCGCTGGCGACGCAGGCGGTCGGCGCGACCGGCATCAGCGTACCCGCCATCGATTTCGGCCATGACCTAAAAGCGATGTTGCAAGCCGCCGTGGCGCAGCAGGCCAAGCTGGTGTTCATCGCCAACCCGAACAACCCGACCGGCACATTCCTGAGTGCGGCGGCCTTGCTGGATTTCCTGCGCGCGCTGCCGGCGAATATCCTGGTGGTGCTGGACGAGGCATACAACGAATACCTGCCGGAAGAGTGCCGCTACGATTCGGTGGCATGGCTGAAGGAGTTCCCCAACCTGATCATCTCGCGCACCTTCTCCAAGGCTTACGGCCTGGCCGGGCTGCGCGTGGGCTACGCGTTCGCTCATGCGCAGGTGGCCGACATGATGAACCGCGTGCGCCAGCCGTTCAACGTCAACAGCGTGGCGCAGGCCGCCGCGGTGGCGGCATTGCAGGACGAAGACTTCGTGCGGCGCACCAACGAGATGAACCGGCGCGGCATGGAGCAGATCACCGCAGGCTTGCGCAGGCTGGGGCTGGAATATATCCCGTCCTACGGCAACTTCGTCAGTTTCCGCATCGCGAATGCGGGGCGGACGTACCGCCGCCTGCTGGAACTCGGCGTGATCGTGCGGCCCGTCGCCGGTTACGACATGCCGGATTATTTGCGCGTGAGCATCGGCACGGAAAACGAAAACGAAAAATTTTTATCTGTATTGGCGCAAGCGTTAACAGAAGGGCTCGCGTAGCGATTCGTTCGCTTCCTCTCCCGCATGCGGGAGAGGATTGAGGTGAGGGAACGGGCGGGGCAGGTTTCATTAATCAGGGATGGCCATATTGGTCACGCCCGTTGGGGAGAATCAGCGTGATTATCGTAATGGGAAAAGATGTCACCGACGAACAGATCGGCGCAGTGGTGAAGCGGCTGGAAACAGCGGGTTTGAAGGCGAACATCTCGCGCGGCATCGAGCGCACGGTGATTGGCGCGATCGGCGACGAGCGTCCCCTGACTGAGGAAATGTTCACCTCGCTGCCCGGCGTGGAATCGGCGATGCACATCGCCAAGCAATACAAGATCGTGTCGCGCGAATCGCACCGCGCCGACACCGTGATCGACATCGGCGGCATCCCGCTCGGCGGCAAGCAGATCCAGGTGATTGCCGGGCCGTGTTCGGTGGAGACGCAGGAACAGATGGACCTGTCCGCGAAGCATGTGCACGAGGCGGGCTGCCGCCTGATGCGCGGCGGCGCGTTCAAGCCGCGCACCAGCCCCTACACCTTCCAGGGCAAGGGCAAGGAGGGACTGGACATGTTCCGCAAGGCGGCCGGCCCCTACAAGTTGCCCATCGTCACCGAGCTGATGGACGTGCGCCAGATCGAAGTATTCATGGAATACGACGTGGACGTGATCCAGATCGGCACGCGCAACATGCAGAATTTCGACCTGCTGAAGGAAGTCGGGCGCATCAACAAGCCGGTGATC
>DASTNS010000018.1:0-3198 GCA_035720625.1 Gallionella sp.
GTAGCCGTGATCCTGAAAAATCGCGTAATCCATGCTGGTTTCCACTCCGGCATCCTTCGCCGCCGCAGCCAGATATTTGTTGTGCTCGGCCAACTCATTGCGAATCGCCAGACGCTTCTCGTCTTCCGACAGGCGCGCGAACTTCTCGTCGTCATTCAGCTCCTGCCGCCGCGTCTGCATCGCAAAGTAAGTTTGCCCGTTGGCGATCACCGGCTTGGAAGGGTCGCCGTTCTGCACCACCAGATAGCAGGCATAACGCGACAGGCGTACATCGGCAATTTCGCGCCGGGCACCCGAACCGATGCCGACCATTTTGGTGACATCACCGAAATGGTCCTCTACGGCATGGCCGGACTGCTGGCAAGCCTGCCGCGCCTTTTCGACCACCTGCATGAAGTTGCGCCAGTCCTGATAATCCAGCAGAGGAGCAAGTTCCCTGCCCAGCCAATACTCGTGGCCATCCTCATCGGTATGGCGTACACCCTCAAAGGTGGCGTGATGCTGATTGGCTATGCGCTGGGCGTTCATGGCGACTCTCCGGCTAGGTAAGCATTGAAGAATTGTACGGCGAACCGCTCATTAAAGCACCCCGCTGAACGCCTGATGCAGCAGCGACTTCTTCAGCTCGTCGAGCGCGGCGAGCTTGCGCTGGTAGAGGGATTCGAGGTGTTGAGTTTCTTCGCGGAGAGCGTCGAATTCATTTGCCAAACGTTCCTGCTCTGAAAGACTTGGAATACCCAGCTTTATTGTCGAAAGCCTAGAGAGTGCGAGTTTGGGCTGTGCCGCTGTTCGAGTATGCAGTCCTGCCTGGTCTACGAAGCTGGCCGTTTGAGTGAAGTAATAAACGAAACGATTGCTGAAGCCCTGCTTGAAAACCAAGCGGCAAGCATTCTCAGTAAGGTTGGCCCCGTCCAGTTCTTTGGGAATGATACCTGTCTTACCGATTGTTCCGGCGATGCTGAGATAAAGATCAGTCGAGTAAATGATGTAATTCTTGATTTGACGATGCACCTCCGCACTTACATAGCGCAAATCGCTCATATCAATTGATCCATCATCTGTGAAATCCGCAACTCGCAAATAAGGATACGCAGTTGGTTCTGAAAGAAGCTTGTAACCCTTGGGGACTCGCTTACCACCTTTAACTTCAGCAATATCGCCAAGTGTCTTTGTTTCCCACCCCTCGCCGCGCTGGGTGAAGACGGATTGCAGGTGGCTTTCGAACAGCGCGCGGGCGTTTTGCAGGTTCTGTTCGGCGTTGGCGGTGGCGGTGGCGATGCCGTCGAACGCTTCGTCGAGAATGCCGACGATGCGCTGCTGTTCTGGGAGCGGAGGAACGGGAATCGGAATTTCACGAAGGCTTCCTTGATTGAGCTTTGGAACAGTCAGCCCCGAAACGAACTCCATCAGGTCTGAATGGACAAGGAAGTAGATCAGCCAGCTATCAAGCACTTGATCGCGGTGTGGCCTGAGTACATGCGCATGGTTGTTGACCCAACATTTGCCTTCAACGGCAAACGCGGTGTTTTCGCCTGATGCCCACTTCGCCCCATCTTCGCCGACGAGCACCAGCTTCTCATCAAAGAGGTAACCTTCAACATAATCCAGAATTCCTGTTGCACCGTAGTATGGATACTTCCCGGCAACTCGATGGCTCTTAGTGATGGGCTTGCGCTGGCTATCTAGCACATCGCAAAGATTGCCGAGCGTCTTGGTTTGCCACCCTGCCTTCATAGCAGCGCCCTGATCTTCCCCAGCACTTCCGCGCTCTCCGCATCCAGCGCGGCAATCTCTTCCATGATGTCCTGCGGGCTGCGATGCACCACCGCTTCGCCGCCGTTAGGGTTCTTCACCGACAGATCATAGGTCGCCGGGTCTATGCTCGCGGCATTCACGCTCCAGCTCCTGGGCGAGTCGGCAAAGGTCTTTTGCAGTGCGATGAACTCGGCGAGGTCGGCATCGTTGAGCGGGTTGGTTTTGCCCATGTTGCGGCCGGGATCGAGCTGGTAGTACCAGGTTTTTCTCGTTGGCGTACCCTTCTCGAAGAACAGCACCACGGTCTTCACGCCCGCGCCCTGGAAGGTGCCGCCCGGGCAATCGAGCACGGTGTGCAGGTTGCAGCTTTCCAGCAGCAGTTTGCGCAAACTCACCGAGGCGTTGTCGGTGTTGCTCAAAAAGGTGTTCTTGATGACCACGCCCGCGCGGCCGCCGGCCTTGAGCATCTTGATGAAGTGCTGCAGGAACAGGAAGGCAGTCTCGCCGGTCTTGATCGGGAAGTTCTGCTGCACCTCCTTGCGCTCCTTGCCGCCGAACGGCGGGTTGGCAAGGATCACGTCGAAGCGGTCCTTGTCCTGCACGTCGGCGAGGTTCAGCGCCAGTGTGTTGGCATGGACGATGTGCGGCGTCTCGATGCCGTGCAGGATCATGTTCATGATCGCAATGACGTAGGCGAGGCTTTTCTTCTCGATGCCGTAGAAGGTGGATTCCTGCAAGGTCTTGAGGTCGCGCGTGGTGAGGTGCGGCTTGGCACGCAGATAGTCGAACGCTTCGCACAAAAAGCCCGCACTGCCCACCGCGCCGTCGTAGATGGTCTCGCCGATCACTGGCCGCACCACTCGCACCATCGCGCGGATCAGCGGGCGCGGGGTGTAGTACTCGCCGCCGTTGCGCCCGGCGTTGCCCATGTTCCTGATCTTGGCTTCGTACAGGTGCGAGAGCTCGTGCTTCTCGGCCTGCGAGTTGAAGCGCAGTTCGTCGATGTGGTCGATGATGTCGCGCAGGATGTAGCCGCTGTGTATCTTGTTCTTGATCTCGCCGAAAATTTGGCCGATCTTGTATTCGAGGGTGTCCGGGCCGGCCGCCTTCTGCTTGAAGCCGTGCAGGTAGGGAAACAGTTTCAGGTTGACGAAGTCGGCCAGGTCGGGGCCGGTCTGCGCGGCGTTGTGATCGGGCTTGCCGTGCTTGTCCTTGGGCGCGGCCCAGCTCTCCCAGCGGTAGGGCGGGTCGAGCACGAAGGAATATTTTCTTCCCTCCAGCCCTGCCTCCATCGCCTTCTGATGTTCCAGCGCGTCGAGGTATTTCAGGAACAGCAGCCACGAGGTCTGCTCGGTGTAGTCCAGCTCGGTGGTGCAGCCAGCTTCTTTTCTGAGGGCGTCGTCGATATTCTTGAAGGTTTGTTCGAACATAGATGGTTTTGTT
>DASTNS010000019.1:0-21154 GCA_035720625.1 Gallionella sp.
AGCGCCTGCTGCAAATGCCCGCGCGCCGCAACAGGATCGCCATCTGCGATCTCCTCGCTCGCCAGTTCACAATAGAAAAAAGCGGCCAGCTTGCTGTAAGACTGCCCGGACACCGCCGTCAGCCGTTGCGCCACGTCAATCGCCTTGAGCCAGTCGTGTTCTTTCTGGAACAGTTCCAGCAGGAATTCCAGCGCAGGCTTGGCGTACCGGGTGTTCTCCAGCTCACGGAACAAGCTCTCGGCGCGGTCGAAAATGCCCGCCTTCAAATAATCCTGCGCGAGTTCAAAAAACGCCTGCTGGCGCTTGTCGTTATCCAGGTCGGCCCGGTCCACGAGGTTGTGGTGCATGCGCAACGCGCGATCCACTTCGCCGCGCCGGCGGAACAGGCTGCCCAGCGCGAAGTGCAGTTCGATGGTTTGCGGGTCGACCTTGACCACCTCGATGAAGGCTTCGATGGCCTTGTCCTGCTGCTCGTTGAGCAAAAAGTTCAACCCCTGGAAATACGATTGTGGCAATGCGCTCGATTCCGAGAGCAGTTCCTTGATGTCGATACGCGCGGCCATCCATCCCATACCAAAAAACAGCGGAAAGATCAGCAGCATCCAGGGTTCAAATTCCATGCCGAAAATCTATCAGGAGGGTTGAATAGGAATTTGCTGCGTCTCGCCGACGCCGGCAAGTTTGTTCTTGACCCGGATATCGCGCTTCAGGCGCGCGATCTCACGGCGTTGTTGCAGCACATTGGCGAACATAGCGAGTACGCCGACCGCTGCGCCGACAGCAAAAAATATCAACAACACAATCACCAGCGATGACTGCCACTCATAGCCAAAAAAATAGCGCAGCGTGACCGGCTGGTCGTTTTTGACCGCAAATCCGAGCAGCACGACGAACAACACTGCACGCAAAACCCAATTGAGATAACGCATGGCATCTACCCCGAAAAACCATCACAACAAGATTCCTGCAACACGTAGCGAGCGCAGGTCAGACAAGGAGAAAAGTGACGAAAAACCGGAGTGTATGTTTTATACACGAGGATTTTGAGTCGCTTTTCGACGCAGTATCGCCAAGCGCATAACCAATGACTTAGTTGGCGTAGTTTGCCAACTTAGTCAGATGGCTAGTTGTTTCATCAGTAGTGTTGCAGGAATCTTGCAACGATAGCATAAAAAATGGCGGCTATACCTTCCGATACGCCGCCACTTGAACTGCTTCAAACCGGAATCAGGACTTCCGTTCGCAGACCCGCTCCCTCAGTTCCTTGCCCGCCTTGAAATGCGGCACATACTTGGCCGGCACTTTCACCTTGTCGCCGGTCTTGGGATTGCGCCCCTGGCGCGGCGGACGGTAATTCAGACCGAAGCTGCCGAAGCCGCGAATCTCGACCCGCCCGCCACGCGCCAGCGTGGTGGACAGGGTGTCCAGAATCACTTTAACGGCAAACTCGGCATCCTTGGTCAGCAGTTGCGGATGCAACTCGGCAAGTTTGGCAATCAAATCGGAGCGGGTCATGGTGTGAACCTCACTCAGGCTTCAGTCTTGCTGCTGCCCATCTTGGCCTTCAGTAACGCACCTAGATTGGTAGTCCCTGCATTGGCAGCGCTTTCTGCAGAAAGCTTCTGCATGGCGGCAGATTCTTCTGCCTTGTTGAGCGCCTTGATCGACAGGTTGATGCCGCGATTTTTGCGGTCCACATTGATGATCACGGCAGTCACGCTATCGCCTTCCTTCAGGTGGGTGCGGATGTCTTCAACGCGGTCAGCGGATACTTCGGAAGCCTTTAGATAGGCTTCCACGTCGCCCGCCAAGGCAATAACGGCGCCCTTGGCATCCAGCGATTTCACCGTGCCGGTAACCACGGCACCCTTTTCATGGCCGGACACAAAGCCGCCGAACGGGTCGCCTTCCAATTGCTTGATGCCGAGGGAGATGCGTTCGCGTTCCACATCGATCGCCAATACCACGGCTTCGACTTCGTCGCCCTTCTTGTAGTTGCGCACCGCTTCCTCGCCGGGCTGGCTCCAGGACAGGTCGGACAGATGCACCAGACCGTCGATACCGCCATCCAGGCCGATGAACACGCCAAAGTCGGTGATGGACTTGATCTGTCCCTTAACCTTGTCGCCCTTCTTGTGGTTGATCGCAAAATCATCCCAAGGATTGGACTGGCATTGCTTCATGCCCAGAGAGATGCGGCGGCGCGCTTCGTCGATTTCCAGGATCATCACTTCCACTTCGTCGCCCAGTTGCACCACTTTGGAAGGATGCACGTTCTTGTTGGTCCAGTCCATTTCGGAAACATGCACCAAGCCTTCGATACCCTGCTCGATTTCCACAAATGCGCCGTAGTCGGTCAGGTTGGTCACCTTGCCGAACATGCGGGTACCTTGCGGGTAACGGCGTGCCAAACCATTCCACGGGTCATCGCCCATTTGCTTGATACCCAGCGAAACGCGGTTCTTCTCTTGGTCGAACTTCAGTATCTTGGCTTCGACTTCGTCGCCCACAGTTAACACCTCGGAAGGATGCTTCACGCGGCGCCATGCCAGATCGGTGATATGCAGCAAGCCGTCGATGCCGCCCAGATCGACGAACGCGCCGTAGTCGGTAATGTTCTTGACCACGCCCTTGACGATCGCGCCTTCCTTGAGATTTTCCATGACTGCTTCACGGTCGGCGCCCATGCTGGCCTCCAGCACCGCACGGCGGGAAACCACGACGTTGTTGCGCTTGCGGTCCAGCTTGATGACCTTCAGCTCCATGGTCTTGTTTTCGTAAGGCGTAGTGTCCTTGACTGGACGGATGTCAACCAGCGAACCCGGCAGGAATGCGCGGATACCGTTGACCATCGCAGTCAGGCCACCCTTGACCTTGCCGCTGACGAAGCCTTCCACGATCTTACCTTCTTCCATGGCCACTTCCAAATCGTGCCACGCCGCGAGGCGCTTGGCCTTTTCGCGCGACAGCTTGGTCTCGCCATAACCGTTCTCCAGCGCCTCAATCGCGACGGTAACGAAATCGCCCGCCTTGACTTCCAATTCGCCTTTGGCGTCGAGGAATTCCTCGATCGCAATCAAACTTTCGGACTTCAGTCCGGCATTCACCACCACCATGTTGTGATCGACACGCACAACTTGTGCGGTAATCAGTTCGCCGGCGCGCATTTCCTTGCGCGTCAGGCTTTCTTCAAACATTGCGGCAAAACTATCGGGATTTAATACTGCTGCTGCGGTTGCGTTCATCGGATACACCTAAGAAAAATTCTGCCCGGAACATAAGGTTCAGCACAGAGGGTTGGTTATAAAGTTCCCATAAGACGGGGAGTCAAATGGAGCCTAGCTTTTGGAGCCTTTCGCCGAATAGCGCATCAATACTTCCTGAACCGCCTGCTCGATATTCAGAGCCGTGGTATCCAGCAGACTTGCATCAGACGCCTGATGCAGCGGAGACGCACTACGTTGGGTATCCCGCTCGTCGCGTGCCTGGATTTCCTGCAAAAGGGCGGTGATATTAGCATCCATCCCTTTTTCTTTCAACTGCTTATAGCGGCGCTCGGCACGAGCCTCGGCGCTGGCGGTCAGGAAGATTTTCAATGCCGCGTCCGGAAACACCACCGAAGCCATGTCGCGCCCGTCCGCCACCAAGCCCGGCGCACGCCGGAAGGCATACTGTTTGTTCAACAGCACGGCGCGTACCACGGGCAATGCCGCCACTCTGGAAGCCGCTGCCGCGCATTGTTCGCCGCGCGCCTCGTCGCCGACCAATACGCCGTCCAGCCAGATCTGCTCACCCACGAAGCGTATGTCCATCCGCCCGGCCAATGCCGCCAGACCGGATTCATCGTCCAGCGCAACCCCGTCGCGCAGCGCCGCCACCGCCAGCAGGCGATACAACATGCCGCTGTCGAGGTAACGATAGCCGAGCCGGGCGGCGACGCGCTGCGCCACCGTGCCCTTGCCCGACGCCGAAGGCCCGTCGATCGCAATCACCGGCACGGTCTGTACCACCTCGCGGAAGCGCGCGAAATAGTCGGGAAAGGTCTTGGCCACGCAACCAGGATCGTTGATGCGCATCCCCTCTGCGCCAAATGCAGCGAGCGAGAAGCACATCGCCATGCGATGATCGTCGTAGGTGTCGACGCCTGATTTAGGATTCAGGATCGAGGACCGAGGATCAAGAGAAACCCCTCCCGGCCTCCCCTTATCAGGGGAGCTGCTGCTGCACCGCTCTCCCCCTGACAAGGGGGAGTTGGAGGGGGTTTGAGGCGGCGTAATACGAATATAGTCCGCGCCCTCCTCCACCACCGCACCGATCTTGCGCAATTCTGCCGCCATCGCCGCGATACGGTCGGTCTCCTTGACGCGCCAACTGGCGATATTGCGCAGTGTGGTCGTGCCGTCGGCGAACAAGGCCGCGACCGCCAGCGTCATCGCCGCATCGGGAATATGGTTGCAGTCCAGGTCGATGGCCTTGAGTCTGCCGTGCTGTGGCGCACGCGCCTCCATCCAGTTCGGGCCCTGTTCGATTTGCGCGCCCATCAACGCCAGCGCATCAGCGAAGCGCACGTCGCCCTGGATGCTGTCGCTGCCTACGCCCTCGATACGCACCGGCCCACCGCCGATTGCGCCCGCCGCGAGAAAATACGAGGCCGACGACGCATCACCTTCGACGTAGATCACGCCCGGCGACGCATAATGGCTACCCGCCGCGACCGTGAAACTGCGCCAGCCATCGCGACGCACCATGACACCGAAGCGCTTCATCATCGCCAGTGTGATCTCGATATACGGCTTGGAGATTAGCTCGCCGGCCACTTCCACCGTCACCTCGCGATCCAGCAGTGGCAAGACCATCAACAACGCGGTGAGGAACTGGCTCGACACATCGCCGCGCACGCTGACTTTTTTTACCCCTTCTTCCTTGAAGGGAGAGGGCTGGGGAGAGGGTGAATGAATCTGCAACGGCGGGAAGCCTTCGTTGCCCAGATAGCCGATATTCGCGCCCAATGCGCGCAACGCATCGACCATGTCGCCGATCGGCCGCTCGTGCATGCGCGCCACGCCGGACAGTTTGTAATGCCCACCGGACAAAGCCAGCGCCGCCGTCAGCGGGCGGAATGCGGTGCCGGCATTGCCGAGGAACAATTCCGCCTGCTTGACCGGGAAGTTGCCGCCACAACCCTGCACACGGAACACATGCTTATCGAGTTGCTCCACCCCGACGCCCAAGGTGCGCAAGCCCTCCAGCATGCGCTCGGTATCGTCCGACAGCAGCACATCGCGCACCTCGGTCGTACCTTCAGACAGCGCAGACAGCAACAGCACGCGATTGGAAATGCTTTTCGAGCCAGGCAGCGTGATCGTGCCACGCGCGGTCAGCAGAGGTGGAAGATCGATAAAATTTGCGGATGTCATTGCAATTGAGCAGCACGGCGGATTGCGAGGGCAAGATGATACCGCAAAGCCCGGTTACAGGCCTATATAGCCCCGCAAGATGTGTTGAAAATAAGTGGTTTTGGTGCATGGAATGCACCCTACGCCCACTACACTAGATCAAAAGCAACTTCGCTGGAGGGTAGCCCGGCAAACTGTCCTTCACGCCGCTATGTCATCCAGCCTCTTTCACTTCGGTTCGCGCCCAGCCCTGCGCAAAAGTAATGCGCAACTCCGCACCAACCACCAACTTTCCCGCATCCAACATCACACCGCCGTTTGCATCCTGCACCAAGCTGTAGCCGCGCGCCAACACCCGTTGCGGATCAAGCAAAATCAAATGCTGCGCGAGGTTTTCCACACACCCCACGCGCTGCGCCTGCACCGCGCGCATCGCTTGGGCCAGCCGCTGCACCAGCGATTGCCATTGCCAGTGTTGCTGCTGCCTGCAGTAGGCCAAGACACGCTGCAGGCGCTGTTGTAGTTGGTCTATTTGTTGGGTTTGGTGCTGCAACTGCTGCACGGGATGCACCAAGCGGCGCTGCAAATAATCCAGCGCCTGCATCGCGTTCTGCAGGCGGTTGCGCTGCGCGCGCTCTAGATGTTGCGCCATGCCGCGCAGGCTTCCCAGCAACGCATGGCGATCCGGCGCGACACGCTGCGCCGCCCCAGTGGGGGTCGGTGCGCGCTCGTCGGCGGCGAAATCGGCGATGGTGAAATCGGTCTCGTGGCCGATGCCGCTGACGATGGGGATATCACTGGCGGCAATCGCGCGCGCGACGACTTCTTCATTGAACGCCCACAGGTCTTCGATGCTGCCGCCGCCGCGGCATAGGATCAGCACGTCGCATTCCGCGCGCCGGTTGGCTGCCGCGATGGCCTGCGCGATCTTCTCCGCGCTGCCGGTGCCCTGCACCGGTGCGGGATACAGCACTACCGGCACGGTCGGCAGCCGCAGCCTCAAGGTAGTCAGCACGTCGCGCAACGCAGCGGCTTGCAATGATGTGACGATGCCGATACGCTTGGGGAAGGCGGGAAGGGCACGTTTGCGTGCGGCGGCGAACAGCCCCTCATTTTCCAGCAATTGTTTCAGCCAGGCAAATTGCTCATACAGTATGCCCAGTCCTGCCGGACGCATTTGCTCGACGGTCAATTGAAAGTCGCCGCGCTGCTCATATAAAGTAGCGATCGCTAATACTTCGACCTGCCGCCCGTTGCCGATCGGCTCGCTCAATAATTGGTTTTTATGCCGGAACATCACGCAGCGCACCTGCGCCTGATCGTCCTTCAGCGAAAAATACCAATGTCCGGAAGTGGCCTTCACCAGATTGGAAATTTCCCCGCACACCCACAGCAGCGGCACCTCTGATTCCAGCAACTGCTTGATTGCAAAGTTGAGTTCCGCGACGCGCAAAACGCGGTTTTTTTCTTCAAAAAATAGGCCTGAAGGCATATTGACAATCCTAAATAATCCACAAAACCAGCAAATCCGCCATTTCTTGCTACACCGCCTCGCAACAAAATCCTCAACTTACAATAAGTTATTGTTTTATATATTGTTTATTGCCACGCAAAAAATAGGCAAAGTAACAAAAACCCTTATCACACGCCACGTTAATGCGTTATCCACAAACGTCATCCACAAAGTTATCCACAGATTTTGTGGGTAAACGGAAATACTCTTTTCAAATGGCAAGTTAGCAAAATATTGCTGAAGTAAACCCTGAGAAATGTTGCTCATCTCAGTGCGGCACGCTACAGTTGCGGCCTGAAATTTCAAGCTCATTTAATTTAAGCACATTTGGAGAATCCGCGTGTTTGCAATTGTAGAAGCGGCCGGCTGGCCGATCTGGTTTCTGATCCTGGCATCCATCATCGCAGTCGGCCTGATCATTGAACGTTCGATTTTCTTGCGCGCGAACCGCGTCTCCCCTCCCGCCTTGCTGGATGAAGTCGTCAAGGAACTAAAGCAACGCGGCGTCAGCGACAGCATGCTGGCCAGGCTTGCCGAAAGCTCACCGCTGGGGCGTATTTTTGCCGCCGGCCTCAAGAACATCAAAAGCCCGCCCGACGTGATGAAGGAATCCATCGAAGAAGCGGGGCGGGCAGTCGCGCACGATCTGGAGCGTTTCCTGACCACCTTGGGCACGATTGCCTCCATCAGCCCATTGCTGGGGCTGTTCGGCACCGTGGTGGGGATGATTGAAATTTTCGGCGCGCAAACTGCGGTGGGTAATAGCCCGGCAGTGCTCGCCCATGGCATATCGGTGGCCTTGTACAACACGGCTTTTGGCCTGATTGTGGCGATTCCCAGCATGATTTTCTACCGACATTTCCGCGCCCAGATAGACAGCCTGTCCATCGAAATGGAACAACATGCTGTCAAACTGGTGGAAATCGTGCATGGTCAACGCAAGGATTAACGTGAAACTCGCGCAGCGATTCGTTTGCCCCCTCACCCGCTTGTGGGAAATAACCAGCGACTTGCCCGCTTGTGGGCTTAGTCGAATGGCTAGTTGTTTCATCAGGGTTGGGGTGAGGGAAACGGGCATGGCAGGTTTGTCATCAGGGGCGGCAGCCATGACCGTTAGGCAACCATGAATTTTCGACGTGGGCGCAGCCGCGAGGAACCGGAAATCAATCTGATTCCGATGATAGACGTGCTGCTGGTGATCCTGATTTTCCTGATGGTAACCACCAGCTACGCCAAGTTTTCCGAATTGCGGATCAATCTACCGCAAGCCGGCGGCGAAACAGCCACCGAGTCGGCCAAACCGATCAACGTCATGATAGACGCCTCGGAGCACTACGCCATCAATAATCAGGGGCTCTCCTACTCCGGCGTAGCGGCGTTGGCGGTCTCCCTGAAAAATGCCGCAGGCGACCAAGCCGACCCTACCATCGTCATCAATGCCGATGCCAAGGCTACGCACCAATCCGTGATAAACGTGATGGAAGCGGCGCGGCGGGCAGGATATGGGCGTATCACCTTTACCACGCAGAACCAGCCCAAATAATTCCAACCCCATTTCATCGGTGAAACTGCATTGGCTTCCTCGCTCACTCTTGATGGAACAACTAGCCATTCGACTAGGCCATCAAAAGACGATAGCCAAGTCGCTGGTTATAGTCGTGCTAATTGCACTGCCAGCGTCGTTCGCTCGTTGCCGCCTTGTTTGACCTTCGAAATGGGGCTGGAATAAAAGATGGCCAGCCTGGAACGCCACTGGTACCGCATCACCCCGCCGCACCTGATTCTTTTCCCGGTTAGTTTGCTGTTCCGCGCACTGGTGGCGTTGCGCCGCACGCTGTATCGCAGCCGCATCCTGTCCGGCGAAAAATTGGCCGTGCCGGTTATCGTGGTCGGCAACATCAGCGCCGGCGGAACCGGTAAAACCCCGCTTACGCTCGCCTTGGCGCAACAGCTTGCCGATCGTGGCTGGCATCCGCTCATCGTCAGCCGCGGCTACGGCGGCGGCGCGCAACACCCCCGGCAGGTCGGCGCAAACAGCGATACGCAACAAGTAGGCGATGAGCCGTTGCTGATGGCGCGGCGCAACCTCTGCCCGGTCTGGATAGGGAAAGACCGTGCCGCCGCCGCGCAAGCTGCTCTGCAAGCCCACCCGCAGTGCGATGTCGTACTGTGCGACGACGGCCTGCAGCACTACCGCTTGCAGCGCGATGTGGAAATCGCCGTCATCGACGGCATACGCGGCTTCGGCAACGGCTTCATGCTTCCCGCCGGACCGCTGCGCGAACCGGTGGCGCGCCTGCAGACCGTGGATGCCGTAGTGGTGAATGGCGGCAAAACTTCAACAGGCCAGTACGCCATGCGCCTGTCAGGAGAGATTTTCCATAATCTGCTCGATCCCGGCAAAACCGTCGCTGCAAGTCATTTCCATACGCTGAACAATCATGCGGTGGCCGGTATCGGGCATCCGCAACGTTACTTCCGGCATCTACAAACGTTGGGCATTCCATTCACACCGCACGCTTTTCCCGACCATCATCCTTATTCCGCGGCTGACCTCGCTTTTACCGGGTGCGATGCAATACTCCTGACTGAAAAAGATGCGGTAAAATGCGCCGTATTCGCCGATGCCCGATATTGGGTATTGCGTGTAGATGCCCAAATCGACCCGGCCTTGGTCGAACACATACTGCGAAAGATAGAATCCCATGGACGCAAAACTTCTTGATATCCTCGTTTGCCCGCTGTGCAAATCTCCGCTGGTCTACCAGAAGGCCGCGCAGGAATTGATCTGCAAGGCCGACCGGCTGGCCTTCAAAATCGAAGACGATATTCCGGTGATGCTGGCCGACGAAGCGCGCAAGCTTACCGCCGAAGAAGTCGAAAAGGTTTGATGTGAAAAAATCAACCCCCTCTAACTCCCCCTTGTCAGGAGGAGAACAGAGTGGCTCCTCCCCTACTCCTCCCCTGACAAGGGGAGGCCGGGAGGGGTTGGGGCGGCTGGGAGGGGTTGGTGTGGATTTTCACGTCGTCATCCCGGCGCGCCACGCTTCCACCCGATTGCCCGGCAAACCGCTCTTGCCGATTGCCGGCAAACCGATGGTGGTGAGGGTTGCAGAACGGGCGGCGCAAAGCGGCGCGCAACAAATCTGGGTTGCCACCGACCATCACGCGATCGCCAACGTGGTGCACGAGCACGGCTTCAAGGCGTGCCTGACCAAGGATACCCATGCCAGCGGCACGGATCGCATCGCCGAGGTGGCGGAACAACATCACTGGCCGGACGACACCATCGTGGTGAACGTGCAGGGCGACGAGCCGCTGATACCGCCTGGACTGATCCGCGCCGTCGCCGAATATCTGCACAACCACCCAGAATGCGCGATTGCCACGGCCTGCCATGTACTCCACGATGAAGCATCGCTGCGCAATCCGAACATCGTCAAGGTGGTGCTCGACAAGAACGGCAACGCGCAGTATTTCAGCCGCGCACCGATTCCCTGGCCGCGCGATGCTTTTGCGCAGCAACAGCCGCTGCCCGCAGGCTTGCCGGTGCTGCGCCACATCGGAATTTATGCCTACCGCGTGAGCTTCCTGCGCGCATATGGGCAGCTTGCCCCGGCAGCGATTGAACAGTTTGAGGCACTGGAACAACTGCGCGCACTGTATTATGGCTACAAGATCGGCGTAACCATCGCTGAGCATGCTCCGCACGGCGGCGTGGATACGGAACAGGATTTACATGCAGTACGGCAAATTTTTGCCGCAACCATCAAACCCGAGGAGAACGACAAATGAGACTGATACTGCTAGGCGCACCGGGTGCAGGCAAGGGCACCCAGGCCAATTACATCAAGGAGAAATTCAACATCCCGCAGATCTCCACCGGTGACATGCTGCGTGCGGCGGTCAAGGACGGCACCCCGCTGGGAATCGCGGCCAAAAAGGTGATGGATGCCGGCGGCCTGATCTCCGATGACATCATCATCAATCTGGTAAAAGAGCGCATCAAGGGCGGCGACTGCGCCAACGGCTTCCTGTTCGACGGCTTCCCGCGCACCATTCCACAGGCACAGGCGATGAAGGATGCCGGCATCCCGATCGACTACGTGGTGGAAATCGACGTAGACGACAGCGAGATCGTCAAGCGCATGAGCGGACGCCGCGTGCATCCGGCCTCCGGGCGCACCTATCATGTCGTATTCAATCCGCCCAAGGTGGCTGACAAGGACGACATTACTGGCGAAGATCTGGTGCAGCGCCCCGACGATGTTGAAAACACCGTCATCAAACGCCTCCGTGTTTACCACGAACAGACCAAACCGCTGGTCGATTACTACACCGCCTGGGCGAAGTCCGGCGACGCGAAAGCGCCGAAATGCGTGAACATTCCGGGCGTGGGCAGCGTGGAAAACATCCGCGACCAGGTCTTCGCGGCCCTGAGCAACAAATAATGGGCGATAATTGATCGTGGCCGATAAGCCAGTACTCACCCTGGAAGACGCCAAGCGCATCGCTGCCGCAGCCGAGGCCGAAGCGCGGCGCAATGACTGGCGTGTGGTCATCGCCGTGGTGGACGACGGCGGGCATCTACTCTATCTGCAACGCAGCCACGACACCCAGTTTGGCAGCGTGGAAACGGCGATACAGAAAGCCCATGCCGCCGTTGCGTTCCAGCGCCCCACCAAGGCTTCCGAAGATGCCGTACTGGCCGGGCGGCTGATCCACCTCGCCTTGCCCGGCGTGATCCCTGCCGAAGGCGGCGTCCCGTTGGAAATCAACGGAGCCATCGTGGGCGGCTTGGGTATCAGCGGCGTGCGCTCGTTTCAGGACGGCCAAATCGCAGCGGCGGGCATGGCTGCGCTGCCGAATGACTAGCCATGCCGGATTGACGATGCACCACTCCGTCGTCACCCAAATAAATATCCCGCTGTGCAGGTAAATAAAATGAAGGTCTTTTCCCGTCGCCCCCATTGGAGATTAAGCGATGCTGATTCGCTTTCCAACCAACAGGAAATGTGAAAGAATCCGCGCATTGGAATTAACTGAATAGAGTGGCAAATGATCGACCGAGACGGCTACCGCCCGAATGTCGGCATCATTATCACGAATGACAAAAACCAGGTGTTTTGGGGCAAACGGGTGCGGCAGCACGCGTGGCAGTTTCCGCAAGGCGGCATTCAGCATGGCGAAACCCCCGAACAGGCGATGTACCGCGAGTTGCACGAAGAAGTCGGCTTGATGCCGGAACACGTAAAAATACTCGGACGCACCCGGGACTGGATGCGCTACGAGGTTCCGCAGGGCTGGAACAAGCGTGAATCGCGCGGTAGCTATCGCGGACAAAAACAGATCTGGTTTTTGTTGCGTCTGGTTGGTCGTGATTGTGATGTCTGTCTGCGCGCCTGTCCGCATCCCGAATTTGATGCGTGGCGCTGGAACGATTACTGGCTGGACATCAACGCCGTGATCGAGTTCAAGCGTGAAGTCTATACGATGGCGCTCAATGAGCTGGTTCGTTATCTTCCCGCGTCCAGTCATAAAATAACGCTGCATGCCCACGAACATGCGCATAAATAAATTTAATTGTTAAGGATGAAATCCATGAGTCAATTGTTGCGGCGTGTTGCGCTGGTTGTGCTGTCGTCCGCGGTTGCCGGGTGTTCTTCCGTCAAGGATGCCAAGGATTCCGTTACCGGCTGGTTTAACGGCGGCGACAGTACGAGCAGCACGATTAGCACCACGACCGGAAAAAAAGGGGGGGGTGACAGCACTGGGCCTTTACTCAAGTACGGTGCAACCTTGCGGGTCAACAAGTATGTCGATCAACGCAAGGTGGGGAATCTGCGTTTATTGGGAACAGCAGAATTGCCGGTTCGCGGAGTAGATGGCAAACAGTTGCTGCTCGACCAGGAGATTGCAAACATTGTCACGGGGGCGATCAAAAAGCATTTTGATGCGGAAGGGTTTCAAGTAATGGAAGGCAGCAGCGCCAATAATGCCCTGTTCGAGATATCCGGGGTCATCAAGGACTTGACGCTGAACGTCAAAAATCGCGACGAAATCAATATTGCGATTGAGACTACGCTGAAAGAAGTGGCTACTGGCAAGGTGGTGTGGTCGGGATTGGTAATGGAAAAGAATGACCGTTTTGCGGGAGTTTCCGGCAACAACAAGGACGATGTGATTGCATATCTGAACAAAGAGCTGCGCATTGTTACCACTAAAACGGTTGAGGCAATCAGCGCATCGTTGATGGCAGCGCAGCCGGAGCTGTTCAACCTGACAGCTGGCACCAAGCCGATTCCCGGCGTGACGGTCTATGTAGCCCCTACCGCTGCCAAGCCTGCACCGGCGGCCCCTGCAACCGTGATGCCGGGCTATGGCGCGCAGCCGGGCGGCGCCGCTCCTCCGCCTGCCTATATGCCGCATGCCAGCACCACATCAGGGCTACTGCTAGTGAATACCAACCCGCAGCGCGCCAAGGTGTATCTGGATGGGGTGTATTACGGCCTGTCACCGCTACGCCTGGAAATGGAACCCGGCGTACATGCGATCAGCGTGAAGCTGGAAAGCTACAAGATGGTCACCGAAAAAGTGTCGGTGCGCAAGGGCGACAATACCGAAATGGAATTGAACCTGGATCGTTGATTTGCTGTTTCTGTGGGGGCACGGCGCGCCGTGCCCCTACTACCATCAATGCTTGCCGGTACTGCCGAATCCGCCGCTACCGCGCTCGCTCAGCGGAAATTCCTCCACGATATTAAACTTCGCCTGCATTACCGGCACGATTACCAATTGCGCCATGCGTTCCATCGGCATCAGCGTAAAGGGAATCTGGCTGCGGTTCCACAGCGAGACGAAAATCTGCCCCTGATAATCCGAATCGATCAGCCCGACCAGATTGCCGAGCACGATGCCGTGTTTATGCCCCAAGCCGGAGCGCGGCAAAATCATTGCGGCATAGCCCGGATCGTTCAGGTGAATGGCGATGCCGCTGGGGATGAGCTCGCACTGCTTCGGCTGGATCACCATGTTCTGATCGATGCATGCGCGCAAATCGATTCCCGCCGAACCGGCAGTCGCGTAACCCGGCATGCTCTCATGCAGGCGGGAATCGAGAATCTTGACATCCACCGGGACATGTTTCATTTGTTTGTTCCTTCATAGTATTGCGCAATATGCTGCATCAATAGCCTTGCCAAGGTCAGCTTGTCGGCGCGCGGCAAGACGTGGCTGCCGCTGTCATCGAATAAAACCAGTTCGTTTTCGTCGCTGCCGATGGCCTGTTGCGCAAGATTGCCCACCAGCAGCGGCAGTTTTTTCATACAACGTTTTTGTTCGGCGTACTTCGCGAGATTCTCGCTCTCGGCGGCAAAACCCACGCAGAACGGCGGATTCGGCAGCCCGGCGACATATGCCAGGATATCCGGATTGGGCACCAATTCCAGCGTGAGCGTGTCCGTGCTTTTCTTGATTTTATGTTCGCTCGGTTGCGCGACGCGGTAATCCGCCACCGCCGCCACACCGATGAAAATATCGCAATCGCCGACACGTTGTTGCACCGCCTCGAACATCTGCGCGGCACTCACTACATCCACGCCTTGTGCACCCTGCGGTTTGGCGAGCGCCGTCGGGCCGGACACCAGCACCACTTCTGCGCCTTGCTCCAGTGCAGCCTGCGCAATGGCGTAGCCCATCTTGCCGGAGCTGCGGTTGGTGATGCCGCGCACCGCATCGATCGCCTCGTAGGTCGGCCCGGCGGTAATCAGGATTTTTTTGCCGAGGAATCGCTTGGGCTGGAAAAACGCCGCAATGTCCTGCACCAGCCGCTCCGCCTCCAGCATCCGGCCCATGCCTTCCTCACCACAGGCTTGCACACCGCAGCCCGGCCCAAGCACCTGCACGCCATCGGCAAGCAGTTGCGCGATGTTGCGTTGCGTCACGGCGTTCTGCCACATCTCGCGATTCATCGCCGGAGCGACCAGCAACGGACAATTGCGCGCCAGACATAATGCGGAAAGCAGATCGTCCGCCAGCCCATGCGCCAGCTTGGCGATGAAATCGGCGGTCGCGGGCGCGATCACGATTGCATCGGCGGCGCGGCTCAGGTTGATATGTGCCATGCCGTTCGCCGCGCCCGCATCCCACTGGTTGATGAATACCGGTTTGCCGGAAAGCCCCTGCATCGTGATCGGCGTAATGAAGTGGCAAGCCGCCTCGGTCATCGCCACCTGTACCTCCATGCCTTGCTTCATCAGCAGGCGCAGCAGCTCCGCCGCCTTGTAGGCAGCGATGCCGCCGGTAATACCCAGCAGGATGCGCTTTGTGGATTCTTGTTCCATAATGCCGCGTATCTTACAAGAAAGCGGAACGGTTATGGCGATCACCGACTGGCCTGAATTTGAGCGACCCAGAGAGAAGTTGCTGCAAAAAGGTGCAGCCTCACTTTCCGATGCGGAGTTGCTCGCGATCTTTTTGCGCACCGGCGTAACCGGCAAAAGCGCGGTGGATCTGGCGCGCGAACTGCTCACCCGGTTCTGCAGCCTCACGCAACTGTTTGCCGCCAGTGAAATTGCCTTTTGCGAAACACACGGCATGGGACAGGCGAAATATGTGCAATTGCAAGCCGTTCTGGAAATGTCGCGGCGCGCGTTGCAGGAAGAGTTGCAGTGCGGCGATGCGCTCAACTCGCCGCGTGCAGTGCGCGACTATTTGCGGCTATTGCTCGGCGGGCGGCAGCAGGAAGTTTTTCTGGCACTGTTCCTCGATACCCAGCATCGCGTAATTGCCTCGGAAGAGCTGTTCCACGGCACACTCAGCCAGACCAGCGTGTATCCGCGCGAAGTGGTCAAGCGCGCACTGGCGCACAATGCCGCCGCCGTGATTCTTGCGCACAACCATCCCTCCGGCGTCGCCGAACCGAGCCAGGCTGACCAGCTTCTGACCACCGCCCTGAAACAGGCCCTCGGGCTGGTGGATGTGCGCGTGCTGGATCACTTCGTGGTGGCGATGGGGCAAACCCTGTCGTTTGCGGAAAAGGGGTTGATATAGCCGGAAAAATATATAGGCCTTTCGGCCTATTGACTGCCATGGGGGGGAAGGAGATACTAGATGCGCCAAGGGTAAACATAATGGGGAGAAAACTAAATGATTCGTCGTTCTTTAATTTCAGCAGTTGTCACCAACCTGCTGCTGTTTCATTCGGCGGCATGGGCGGCGCCGGCGGACGAAATACGATCTTTACTGGAGCAAAACAAGGCTCAGGAGGCATACCAGCTCGGGCGAACATCCCCGGATCTGCTGGGGGATCCGGCCTTCGATTTTTTCTACGGCATTGCGGCCATTGACGCAGGACATCCCGGGGAAGGGGTATTGGCCTTGGAGCGATACATCCTGTCATTTCCTGACAATGGTGATGCGCGCTTCCAGTTGGCGCGAGGCTACTTCATCCTCGGCGAAGATTGGCGTGCCCGCGATGAGTTCGAAACCTTGTTGCCGAACAGCACAGGCAATCAGAAGGTCGCGATCGAGCGCTATCTGGACGCCATCCGTACCCGCGAGTCACGCTACCAGCCGACCGCGAAAGCCTATGTGGAAGCTGGGCTGGGCGTGGACACCAACATCAACGCCGGCCTGAGCAGCGGAGCCACACCGCAGATACCGGGACTCGGTACTCTCCCGGCTGTTTCGTCCAACTCTATCTCCGCCCGTGAGCAGGATACTTTCCTGACAGCGAGCGCCGGGGTGCAGGGAACCTATCCCGTTTCGCCGGGTGTTGCCCTGTATGGCGCAGGGGGAGTCGATGCACGTCGGCATTTTGGCAACAACAATGATGTCTTCGATCAGCATAGTCTGGGCGCCACCGGAGGGATCTCCTACCTCAAAGAAAAGAATCTCTTCAAGGCCGGCGCTTTTCTTTCCCAAAGCTGGGTGGACAACCAAAGTTATGTCTTAACCTATGGGATAAACGGGGAGTGGAACCACCAGCTTGACCAATTCAATCGTTTCACTCTGGGGGCGCAGTTGGCCCGGTTTGACTACGACAACATGAATATTTACCTGACCAAGGACAAGGCCGGTGGCCCTGTGTTGAGTGTGTTAACGGATCGCAACTCGGACTTCATCGGCGTGTCCGGCGCGTGGGCGCATGCGCTCGCAATGCCTTATCAGCCCATCATCACCATTTCCGCGAACTATGGCGAGGATCGCAATCAGCGCAACCGTGCCGATTTGTCACGCGACATCTACGGGGCGCGCGCCTCGTTCGCGATGACCCCTGCCCAGCGTTGGGGAGTGGGCGCAGGCGTCGGCTATCAGGAAAACAAGTATCGAGATATCTTCACGACGGGCAGCGTGAACCGGCATGACACCTCTTGGGGGTTGGATGGGTCGGTGTCCTATTTTTACACCAAGCAGTTCAGCGTTCGGGCCGAGGCGCAGATATTCGATCAAAGTTCCAATATTGGCCTGTTCCGCTACAGTCGCGAAGTGGTTTCGGTCAAGGCACGTTACGAATTTTAAATGGGGGTGTGACATGAAAAACATTAAGCTATCCATCATCTCTGCGGCTCTGTTGCTGGCCTTCGGTGGTTCTGTTGTGCATGCCGAACCGGCCGGGAGGGTACTCGTTGCCGTGGGCGATACGACCGCACTCAGGAACGGAGTCGAGGTCAAATTGGTTCGTGGCGCCGAAGTGCAGAGCGGAGACACCCTGCGTACAGGTGAAGCCAGCAACATGCAGGTACGCTTCACCGATGAGGGCATCACCGCATTGCGATCCAACACCGTGTTGCGTATCGACGACTATGGCTTTGAGAACAAGCCGGGCGCAGACAAGTCGTTTTTCAGCCTCGTGAAGGGCGGGTTGCGCGCGATCACCGGCTTGATTGGCAGCCACAGCCGGGGCAATTATGCCGTCAAGGCGACGACTGCGACGATCGGCATTCGCGGCACCAATTTCGTGCTGGCGCAGTGTGCCAATGATTGCTTCAACAGGGATGGCAGCAAGGCCGAGGATGGCCTGTTTGGCGGGGTCACGGACGGGCGGATCGCGGTGACCAACCAGGCCGGAGAGAAGGAATTCGGCATGAACGAATTCTTCCATGTGTCCAGCGCAGCTGCCCTGCCAACTCCCCTGCTGGCCCCGCCATCGTTCTTGCGCGACCAGCTGGAAGGTCAGGCGAAGAGCAAACAGGGCAAGCCTCCCGCAGGCACGGTCGCCACCGCCGAGGGTGGTGTAACCGCTACGGCACCGGCACCCACGGACACAACGCAGCCCGCGCTGCAACTAGCGCAATACATCCCGGCGCAGCAAAATGCTGTGCAGACCAACTTGGGGCTGACCGCAGGGCAAACCTTCTCCTACGTGTCGGCCGGCGTCGATGCTGTAGCGGGTATCGGTGTGGGCACGGTGACGGGTGGCAGCCCAAGCACCCCCTTCGCATATAGTGGGAGCGGGGGCTGGCTTGACCAAGGGGTGCTCACCAGTGTGGATCCGACCCAGTTGCAACAACAGCTCTTTAATGCGCGTAATAATAATAATTTGGGTGTCGGTATAGAGGGCATTGCCTATGTTATGGCCAATGGGGCGGCTGCCACCGAACAGGTTTTTCGCAGCAACGCTCTCAGCTATAGCGCGAATAACGTCAATCTTTACGATCCAACCACCGGGGTCCTGCTCGGCACCGTGAGTTTCAGCTGGGCCAAAACCGCTGCCACAAATACCGGTTCGAATGCGCTGGCAGGCAATCTCAGTTGGGGACGTTACACGGAAACTGTTACAGGTAGCGTGACTGCCGGCGGCGTCACCGGCAGTATTAACGATACACAGTATCGCCATTGGGTGAATGGTGATCCGGCGAACTTTGCGGCACTGCCGACCAGCGGTACGTATTCCTACATGTGGGTGGGCGGCACCAATCCCACCGACCAGAATGGCGCTGTTGGCACGTTTACGGGTATAAGCTCAACAGTAGGCGTCACTTTCACGGGTGGCAGCGGGGCATCGGTTTCCCTCACCGGCGCAACCTGGAACATGCCGTCTGGCAACAGCTACAGCTTGAGCTTTAGCAATCAGCCGGTAACTTTCACACAAACACCCTATAGCTACGCGAATCCTGCCTGGAGAGACGCTGGCACCGCGACACGCATCAGCCCGATCACTGCTGCCAGCGCACTTTGTTCAGGAGGAACGTGTGGTACAGCAACTCCCGTTAGCACTGTGGTGTCGCCGATGCTGTTCGGTGCGACTGCGACGGGACTGGCCGCGGGGATAGCAACGTCGATTCCGGGGGGGCAACAAACAGCCTCGGTGCAGGCGTACAAACGCTGAGTCGGCAAGCCTCGATCAGGCAACACGTAGCAAACCGACCCCGCCGCATGGCGGGGTTGTTTTTTTGGGTGTCGTTAAAGCTGGATGCCGGACCCCGGATCAGGTCCGGGGTGACGTAGTCCGGCATGACGCGGTTACTTAAATCCGCTTTGCCAGTTCTGCCGCCTTGCCGGTGTAGGTATCGGGCGACGGTTGCAGCAGGCGTTGCTTCTCCGCGTCGGGAATGTCCAGCGTCTGAATGAAGGCTTGCAGCGATTCGCGGTTAATGCCACTCTGGCCGCGCGTCAGGTCTTTTAGTATCAATCAGGACGAGAAAATGCGGACTGCACGCATTCCCTGTAAAATCGTGTCCTCATTTTTCACTTCGCAGTCATTCACCATGCGCGTCTCACAATTTTTTATCTCCACCCTGAAGGAAGCCCCGTCCGAGGCGGAGCTGCCCAGCCACAAGCTGATGCTGCGCGCCGGCTATATCCGAAAGCTGGCCAGCGGCCTGTATACCTGGATGCCATTGGGTTTGCGCGTGCTGCGCAAGGTGGAAAACATCGTGCGCGAGGAGATGGACAGCAGCGGCGGCATCGAGCTGCTGATGCCCGCCGTGCAGCCCGCCGAGCTGTGGCAGGAAACCGGGCGCTGGGCGGTGTTCGGCCCACAGATGCTGAGGATCAAGGACCGGCACGACAACGACTTTTGTTTCGGCCCGACGCACGAGGAGGTGATCACCGATATCGCGCGCCGTGAAATCCGCAGCTACCGCCAGTTGCCGGTCAATTTCTATCAGATCCAGACCAAGTTCCGCGACGAGGTGCGCCCGCGTTTCGGCGTAATGCGCGCGCGCGAATTCGTGATGAAGGACGCCTATTCATTCCACGCCGACTACGCGAGCCTGGAGCACACCTATCAGGTCATGCACGATGCCTACAGCCGTATCTTCACCCGTCTGGGCTTGCAGTTCCGCGCCGTCACGGCGGATACCGGCGCGATCGGCGGCAGCGGCTCGCACGAGTTCCACGTGCTGGCGGATTCCGGCGAGGATGCGCTGGCCTACTGCCCCGCATCGGACTATGCCGCGAACGTGGAACTGGCGGAAGCTGTCGCGCCGAGTACACCGCGCGCTGCCGCGATGCAGGAAATGCAGAAAACCATCACGCCCGGCCAGAGAACCATCGAGGAGGTCGCCGCATTCTTCGATACTTCCGCGCAGAACGTATTGAAGGCGATCGCGGTAATGACCCATGAAAATGAATTCATGCTGCTGCTGTTGCGCGGCGATCACCAGCTCAATGAGGTCAAGGCCGGCAAGCTGCTGGGCGGATTCCGCTTCGCCAGCGATGACGAAATCCATTGCAACATGGACTGTCGCCCCGGCTATATCGGCCCGGTTGGCAGCAAAGTACGCATGCTGGCCGATCATGCCGCCGCCGCGATGAGCAATTTCGTCTGCGGCGCGAACGACGACGGCTTCCATTATACCGGCGTCAACTTCGGGCGCGACGTCCATCTGGATGAAGCCAGCGTGCACGACTTGCGCAACGTGGTCGCGGGCGACCCGTCGCCGGACGGCAAAGGCACGCTGGAAATCTGCCGCGGCATCGAGGTCGGGCACATTTTCCAGTTGCGCAAGAAATACGCCGAGGCGCTCAACGCGACCTTTCTGGATGCGCAAGGCAAGGCGCAAATCATGGAGATGGGCTGTTACGGCATCGGCGTGTCGCGCATCGTGGCCGCCGCCATCGAGCAGAATTACGACGAGCGCGGCATCATCCTGCCGACCGCGATGGCGCCCTTCCAGGTTGTCATCGTGCCGATCGGCATGGGCAAAAGCGCAGCCGTGCGCGATGCGGCGGAGCAACTGTATGCCGCGCTGCAAGCCGCCGGCATCGAGGTATTGCTGGATGACCGCGACGAGCGCCC
>DASTNS010000020.1:0-7518 GCA_035720625.1 Gallionella sp.
TCGAGGAATATCGCTCAGGCGGCAAGCTGTACATGATCAAGATCACGCCGAAGCATGGCGTGCCTTACTATCTGGTGGACGACCGCGGCGACGGAAAATTTGTGCGACAGGAAAGCCTCGACTCCGGCCTGCGCGTGCCGCGCTGGATTATCCATAAATTCTAGGAAACCTGAATGGCCGTTTTTACCAGCGTTTCGGAGGCGGAACTGACCGCCTGGCTGGGCGATTATTCCATAGGCCAATTGCTGGAATTGCAGGCCATCGCATCCGGCATCGAGAACACCAATTACTTCGTTACCACCAGCAATGGCCGCTTCGTGCTCACGCTGTTCGAGAAACTCACTGTCGACGAATTGCCGTTCTACCTGAATCTGATGGCGCACCTGGCACGCCACGGCATCCCCTGCCCCAGCCCGGTGGCGAACCGGCGCAGCCAGTTTTTGGGCGCGCTCAACGGCAAGCCCGCCTGCATCGTCAGCCGCCTGAGCGGCAAATCGACCGCTGCGCCGAACAGCGCACAATGCGCCGCCATCGGCGCGATGCTCGGGCAGATGCACATCGCCGGGCAGAGTTTCAGCCAGATCATGCCCAACCCGCGCGGTACAGTATGGCGCGCGGCAACCGCGCCACAGGTGCGCCCGTTCCTTGATGCGGGGCAGGCCGCATTACTGGACAGCGAGGTTGCGCTGCACGCGCGGCAGAACTGGGCATCGCTGCCGCAGGGCGTGATCCATGCCGACCTGTTCCGCGACAATGTGCTGCTGGAAGACAACCGCGTCGGCGGGCTGATCGATTTCTATTTTGCGTGCAGCGACGCACTGCTGTATGACGTGGCAATTACCGTGAACGACTGGTGCATGAATGCCGACGGCACGCTGGACACCACCCGCGCACAGGATTTTTTGCGCGCCTACCATGCGGTGCGCCCGCTGCTGGACGGCGAACGCGACGCATGGCTGCTGATGTTGCGTGCCGCCGCATTGCGCTTCTGGCTGTCGCGCCTGTTCGACCTGCACCTGCCGCGCGACGGCGAACTGATCCATGCGCACGATCCGCGCCACTTCGAGCGCATCCTGAAAAACCATATCGCAACAACGCAGCCAGTCTGGCTGTAACCGGGGAGAACGACATGGAACCGCAACGTCTGGCAGCAGGACAAGGCTGGCAATGGATCAAGCAGGGCTACGCGCTGTTCATGAAAGCACCGCTGCTGTGGATGGTGCTGTTGCTGGTCTGTTTCATCGCGGTGGCCGGATTATCCGCCGTGCCGGTAGTGGGCGAACCGCTCGCCAGCCTGCTGCTGCCGGCGGTGCTGGTCGGCCTGATGGTCGGCTGCCGCGCGCTGGAACACGGCGAAGAACTGGAACTGGCGCACCTGTTCAGCGGCTTCCAGCAACGCACTGCACAGCTTGTCACGCTGGGCGGTATCGCGCTGGTCGGGCAATTCCTGATTTTCGGCGCAATGATGATGGTCGGCGGCGCCACGCTGGTCGGCATCCTGATGAGCGGCCAGCCCGTGGGAGATCCTGAAATCATCAAGCAAGCCGTCGCCGGGGCGGGTATTGCCGTCCTGCTCGGCATCACGCTGTTCAGCGTGCTGCTGATGGCCATGCAATTCGCGCCGATGCTGGTTTACTTCAACAACGCCACACCAGTGGAAGCAATGAAACTCAGCCTGCGCGCCTTCATTAACAACGTCGGTGCGATGCTGGTGTACGGTGCAACATTCATGTTGCTGGCGATTCTGGCGAGCATCCCGATGATGCTCGGCTGGCTGGTGCTGCTGCCCATCGTGTTTACTTCCATGTATGCCAGCTACTGCGATATTTTCCCCGCCGCGAAAGAGAATCAGCCGGCCGCCAGCGATGCCTCCACGCCGGGCAAGGAGACGTTCTAGGTCGGCAACCCTGCCGGTGGATAAAGCGCGCCGCTACACCGCCGTCAGCTTCGCGTATTCCAGCGCCAGCCATTTGCTGCCCGCGTGCTTGAAGTTGACCTGCACGCGCGCATCCGCGCCGCTGCCCTCCACGCCGGTGATGGTCCCCTCGCCGAACTTCTGGTGGAACACGCGCTGGCCGATACGCCAGGGCGAACTGTGCGCGGGCGATGCGCCGCCGCCGAAGGAGGGGGCAGGGGCTGAAGTCGCAGCAGGCAAGTACGAATCAAAACTCTTGCGCGCCGCAAACCTCGGCGTCAGCCAGTGCAGCAATTCTTCCGGCAGCTCGCGCAGGAAGCTCGACGCCATGCCGTAATTCACCTGCCCGTGCAGCATGCGGCTCTGCGCGAAGCTCAGGTACAGCCTGCGCCGCGCGCGGGTGATCGCCACGTACATCAGGCGGCGTTCCTCGTCCAGGCCGCCGTCCACGTTCTGGCTGTTCTGGTGCGGGAACAGGCCCTCTTCCAGCCCGGTGATGAACACCGTGTGGAACTCCAGCCCCTTCGCGGCATGCACCGTCATCAGGTGCAGCGCGTCGTCCTGGTCGCCCGCCTGATGCTCGCCCGCCTCCAGCGAGGCGTGGGTGAGGAAGGCGGTCAGGCTGTCGTCCTCGTTCTCATGCACGAACAGCGTCGCGGCGTTGACCAGTTCGTTGAGGTTCTCCAGCCGTTCCTCGGCCTCGCGCCTCTTCGCGGCAGAAGCCTTCTCGCTTTCGTAATGCGCGACCAGGCCGCTGTGCTCCAGCACATGGTCGATGATCTCGGGGAGCGGGAGGGTGGAGCCGGAGGCTCCGGGCACACCCCGGCCTACTCCTTGCGGGTGCAGTGGCAAATCCTTGGTCGCGCTGCGCAGCGATTCGATCAGCGCGACGAACGCGGAGACCTTGCCGCCCATTCTTGCCGCTGCGTCGAACAGCGTCGTCGAATTCATCTTCGCCGCTTCCTGCAGCTGCTCGATGCTGCGCGCGCCGATGCCGCGCGTCGGAAAGTTGATGATGCGCAGCAGCGCGTTGTCGTCGCCGGTGTTCTCCATCAGGCGCAGGTAGGCCAGCGCGTGCTTGATCTCCTGCCGCTCGAAGAAGCGCAGGCCGCCGTACACGCGGTACGACAGCCCGGCGGACACCAGCGCGTGCTCCAGCACGCGCGACTGCGCGTTGGAGCGGTACAGCAGCGCGATCTCCTTGAGATTGATCCCCTCCGATTTCAACTGCCGTATCTCGTCGACGATGAACGCCGCCTCGTCCACATCGGTCGCGGCCTCGTACACGCGCAGCTTCTCGCCGCCGCCCTCCGCCGTCCAGAGGTTCTTGCCGAGGCGGCTGCGGTTGTGCTGGATCAGCGCGTTGGCCGCATCGAGGATGTTGGCGTGCGAGCGGTAGTTCTGCTCCAGCTTGATGACGTTCCCGATGTGGAAGTCGCGCAGCAGCTCCTGCATGTTGCCGACGTTCGCGCCGCGGAACGCATAGATCGACTGGTCATCGTCGCCCACCGCGAACAGCGCGTTGTTCTTGCCCGCAAGCAGCTTCAGCCAGCGGTATTGCAGCGGGTTGGTGTCCTGGAACTCGTCCACCAGGATGTGCCTGAAGCGCTCCTGGTAATGCTCGCGCAGTTGCGCATTGCGCGACAGCAGCTCGTAGCAGCGCAGCAACAGCTCGGAAAAATCCACCACGCCCTCGCGCTGGCACTGCGCGTCGTACTCGGCGAAGATCTCCACCTTGTGCCGCGTGTACGGGTCGTAGGCCTCCACCTCATGCGCGCGCAGCCCCTGCTCCTTGCTGGAGCTGATGAAATTCTGCACCTCGCGCGGCGGATATTTTTCGTCGTCGACGTTCATCGCCTTCATCAGCCGCTTGATCGCGGACAACTGGTCGCCGGAATCGAGGATCTGGAAGGTCTGCGGCAGGTTCGCCTCGCGGTGATGCGCGCGCAACATGCGGTTGCACAGCCCGTGGAACGTGCCGATCCACATGCCGCGCGTGTTGATCGGCAGCATCGCCGACAGCCGCGTCACCATCTCCTTCGCCGCCTTGTTGGTGAAGGTTACCGCGAGGATGCCGTGCGGGCTGGCCGTCCCCGTGCTGATGAGATACGCGATGCGCGTGGTCAGCACGCGTGTCTTGCCGCTACCCGCGCCGGCGAGGATCAATGCGGACTGGTGCGGCAGGGTGACGGCTTGGCGTTGTTCGGGATTGAGGCCGGAAAGGAGGGAGGAATTCATCGGCGAATTATCCCACAGGATGGCGCTTCGCCGCGTCAGCCAATAAAAACGGGGAACCGATATTGAGCCGGTTCCCCGCCGTTACAGTTGCAAAATCCTATTTCTTCCTATTTTCGATCATCTCGTGCAGGATCGGGGTCAGGATGATTTCCATCGCGAAACTCATCTTGCCGCCGGGTACCACCAGGGTGTTGGGGCGGGACATGAATGAGTCGTGGATCATGCTGAGGTAGTAGCGAAAATCAATAAAGTGGGACTGGAGGATATGTTTATTGAAGCGGATCACCACGAAGCTTTCATCCAGGGTTGGGATATCGCGTGCGATGAACGGGTTGGAGGTGTCCACCGTCGACACGCGCTGGAAGTTGATGTGGGTGCGCGAGAATTGCGGGGTGACGTATTTGACGTAGTCCGGCATGCGGCGCAGGATGGTGTCTACCGTCGCTTCGGCGGAATAGCCGCGCTCTTCCTTGTCGCGATGGATCTTCTGGATCCATTCCAGGTTGACCACCGGCACCACGCCGATGCCCAGATCCACGTGTTTGCCTGCATCAATGTTGCCATCTGTTGCCAGGCCGTGCAGGCCTTCGTAGAACAGCAGGTCCGAATTAGCTTCGACGTCTTCCCATGGGGTGAACTGGCCCGGCTTCAGGTCGGCCAGGCCAAAGTGTTTGTTGTGCAATGCGGCCTCATCCTCGCTATGCACATAATAGCGGCGCCGGCACATGCCGGTTTCGCCGTATTGCTTGAAGGTTTCCTCAATCTTGTCGAAGTGGTTCGCTTCCGGGCCGAAGTGGCTGAACGAATGGTTGCCCACCTTCGCGGCTTCGGCTACGGCGGCACGGAATGCCATGCGGTCCAGGCTGTGCAGACTGTCGCCTTCGATTATGGCGGCAGCAATCTTCTCGCGGCGGAAAATGTTTTCGAAGGCGCGTTTGACGGTAGAAGTGCCTGCGCCGGACGAACCGGTCACGGCAATCACGGGGTGTTTGCGGGACATAAGTTGGCTTTCTTGGAAGGATGCAATAAAAATTTCGGACGGTGATTTTAACAGAATGCCTTCCGCCGGGCTAACACGATGTGCGGCATGAATGATGCCGCTATAATGGTGGCCTTACCAAATTCACGTAGAAAACAAATGCAGCAGGATTACCAGCCCAAGAACATCGAAGCCGCCGCACAACAATACTGGGAAGGCCGGCATGCCTTCTGCGCGGAGGATAAATCGGACAAGCCGAAATACTATTGCCTGTCCATGTTCCCCTATCCATCGGGCAAGCTGCACATGGGGCATGTGCGCAATTACACCATCGGTGATGTGCTGAGCCGCTACCACCGCATGAAGGGCTACAACGTGATGCAGCCGATGGGCTGGGATGCGTTCGGCCTGCCCGCCGAGAACGCCGCGATGGCGAACAACGTGCCGCCCGCCGCATGGACCTACTCCAACATCGAATACATGAAGACGCAGTTGAAGTCGCTGGGGCTGGGCATAGACTGGTCACGCGAAGTGACCACCTGCAAGCCGGAATATTACCGCTGGGAGCAATGGCTGTTCACCCGCCTGTTCAAGAAGGGCATCATCTACAAGAAGACCGCTTCGGTGAACTGGGATCCGGTGGACCACACCGTGCTGGCCAACGAGCAGGTCATCGACGGGCGCGGCTGGCGCTCCGGCGCGCCTGTGGAAAAGCGCGACATCCCGATGTATTTCTTCCGCATCACCCAATACGCCGAGGAACTGCTGCAAGGACTGGACACACTGGACGGCTGGCCGGAGCAGGTCAAGACCATGCAGGCCAACTGGATCGGCAAGAGTTTTGGGGTGCGCTTCGCGTTCCCCTATGAGCTGGATGGCAAGCAGGACAAGCTGTGGGTCTACACCACCCGCGCCGACACCATCATGGGCGTAACCTTTGTCGCCGTCGCCGCCGAGCATCCGCTGGCAACCCGCGCCGCACAGGACAACCCCGCACTCGCCGCGTTCATCGAGGAATGCAAACACGGCAGCGTGGCCGAGGCCGACATCGCCACGATGGAAAAGAAAGGGTTACCAACCAGCATTAGTGTCACTCACCCGATCACCGGCGAGCAAATTCCGGTGTGGGTCGGCAACTACGTGCTGATGGGCTACGGCGAAGGCGCAGTGATGGCAGTTCCGGCACACGACGAGCGCGACTTCCATTTCGCCAAAACCTACGGTCTGCCGATCAAACAATCCATCGCGGTGAAGGAGCAAAGCTTCAGCGATGCTGCCTGGCAGGAATGGTACGCCGACAAGGAGCACGGCGTATGCGTGAACTCCAGCAAGTACGATGGCCTCAACTACGAACAAGCCGTGGATGCCATCGCCGCCGATCTCGCCGCCAAAAGCTTGGGTGAGAAAAAGGTGCAGTTCCGCCTGCGCGATTGGGGTATCTCGCGCCAGCGCTACTGGGGCTGCCCGATCCCGATCATCCACTGTCCCACCTGCGGCGACGTGCCAGTACCAGATGGGCAACTGCCCGTGAAGCTGCCGGAAAACGTGGTACCGGACGGCGCAGGTTCGCCACTGGCGAAGATGCCGGAGTTCTATGAGTGCACCTGCCCGCAATGCGGCGGCAAGGCCAGGCGCGAGACCGACACGATGGATACCTTCGTCGAGTCGTCCTGGTATTACGCGCGCTATGCCAGCCCGCAATGCGCCACCGGCATGGTGGACAAGGCGGCCGCGCAACAATGGCTGCCGGTGGACCAATATATCGGCGGCATCGAGCACGCCATCCTGCACCTGCTGTATGCGCGCTTCTTCCACAAGCTGATGCGCGACGAGGGGCTGGTGCAAGGCGACGAGCCGTTCAAAAATTTGTTGACCCAGGGCATGGTGGTCGCGCCGACTTTCTATCGCGAGGATGCCGCCGGCAGGAAACAGTGGATCAATCCGGCGAAGGTGGAAGTCAAGACCGACAACCGCGGTCGCCCGATCGGCGCAACGCTGCTCGCCGACGGCCAGCCGGTAAACATCGGCGGCACCGAAAAAATGGCCAAGTCCAAGAACAACGGCGTCGATCCGCAGGCCATCATCGATGAGTACGGTGCCGATACCGCGCGCCTGTTCATGATGTTCGCCGCGCCGCCGGAGCAGTCGCTGGAATGGTCGGACGCCGGCGTGGAAGGCGCGTTCCGCTTTCTCAAGCGGGTGTGGAAGGCCGCCCATGACCATGTCGAACAGGGCATCGTAACGGCCTACCGGAGCGGCGAATTGAGCGCGGCGGCAAAAGCTCTGCGCCTGCAACTGCACCAGACCATTGCCAAGGTGGACGACGACATGGGGCGGCGCAAGACCTTCAACACCGCCATCGCGGCGAATATGGAACTGCTCAACG
>DASTNS010000021.1:0-25116 GCA_035720625.1 Gallionella sp.
TCGGAGGCGCGGTTCTTGATCGCGTCCTCTGCTGCCTGCTTCGCTTCCAACGCACGCGCCTCATCCAGATCGCCACCGCGTATCGCAGTGTCAGCCAGGATGGTCACCACGCCGGGTTGCACTTCCAGCATGCCGCCCGAAACATAGATGAGCTCTTCCTGCTCCTGGTCTGGCCGCTTGATTCTGACCGAGCCGGGTTTGATGCGTGTCATCAATGCGGTATGGCGCGGATAGATGCCCAGCTCACCCATTTCGCCGGGAACCACCACCACTTCTGCCAAGCCGGAGAAAATGGACTCTTCCGCGCTGACCACATCGACATGTACCGTCATTGCCATGGTGTTCACCTTTTATTGGAGGGTCTTGGCTTTTTCAACTGCTTCTTCGATACCGCCCACCATGTAGAACGCCTGTTCCGGCAGGTGATCGTATTCACCTTCGACGATACCCTTGAAGCCCTTGATGGTGTCTTTCAGGGTCACGTACTTGCCCGGGCTGCCGGTAAACACTTCGGCCACGTGGAACGGCTGCGACAGGAAACGCTGGATCTTGCGCGCACGCGCCACCGCCAGCTTGTCTTCCGGCGACAGTTCGTCCATGCCCAGAATCGCGATGATGTCGCGCAATTCCTTGTAGCGTTGCAGGGTTGCCTGTACCTTGCGGGCGACGCTGTAATGCTCTTCGCCCACCACCAGCGGGTCAAGCTGCCGGGAAGTGGAGTCGAGCGGATCGACCGCAGGATAGATACCCAGCGAGGCGATGTCGCGCGACAGCACCACGGTAGAGTCCAGATGCAGGAAGGTGGTCGCCGGCGACGGGTCGGTCAAGTCGTCCGCCGGCACATACACGGCCTGGATCGAGGTGATCGAACCCACCTTGGTCGAGGTGATGCGCTCCTGCAGGCGGCCCATTTCTTCAGCCAGCGTCGGCTGGTAACCCACCGCGGAAGGCATACGCCCCAGCAGCGCGGACACTTCGGTACCGGCCAGGGTGTAACGGTAAATGTTGTCCACGAAGAACAGGATGTCGCGGCCTTCGTCGCGGAATTTTTCCGCCATGGTCAGGCCGGTCAACGCCACGCGCAGACGGTTGCCGGGCGGCTCGTTCATCTGACCGAACACCATCGACACCTTGTCCAGCACGTTGGAGTCTTTCATTTCGTGGTAGAAGTCGTTACCTTCACGGGTGCGCTCGCCCACGCCGGCGAATACCGACAGACCGCTGTGCTGCTTGGCGATGTTGTTGATCAGCTCCATCATGTTCACTGTCTTGCCCACGCCCGCGCCACCGAATAGGCCGACCTTGCCGCCCTTGGCGAACGGACAGACCAGATCGATCACTTTGATGCCGGTTTCCAGCAGATCTACGGAAGGAGACAGTTCGTCGAACTTCGGCGCCTTCTGGTGGATCTCGCGACGTTCTTCACAGGCAATTTCACCTGCATCGTCGATCGGGCGGCCCAGCACGTCCATGATACGGCCCAGCGTGCCGCTGCCGACCGGCACTTTAATCCCGCTGCCACTGGCATTCACAAGCATGCCGCGACGCAAGCCGTCGGAAGAACCCATCGCGATGGTGCGCACTACACCGTCGCCGAGTTGCTGCTCCACTTCAAAAGTCAAACCCGCCTCGGCAGTCGAAGACCCGACGTTTGCCAGTTGCAGCGCTTCATATACCCTAGGCATTTGATCGCGCGGAAACTCGATGTCGACCACCGCACCGATACACTGAACAATCTTTCCTTGACTCATTTTTAAGATTCCCCGTCTAAATTAATTTTGTAACCCGCCGCCAAACCGATTAGCCGACCGCCGCCGCACCTTGAAGATTTAGTCTCGTCCTAACGTTCGCTGCGCTCACATTAGCCTCGCCCAATCTTACGCACCCAGCATCAGCCAACTGCTGCCGCGCCACCGACGATTTCCGAGATTTCGCGGGTAATGGCTGCCTGGCGCGCCTTGTTGTAAACCAGCTTGAGCTCGCCGATCACGCTCTTCGCATTGTCCGATGCCGCCTTCATCGCCACCATTCGCGCGCTCTGCTCGGAAGCCATATTTTCCACGACGGCCTGGTAAACCAGCGACTCGATGTAGCGCACCAGCAGCTCGTCAATCACCTGCTTGGCATCCGGCTCGTAGATATAGTCCCAACTGCCCTCGGCGGTTCCCAATTGCTCGCCGCTCAGCGGTAGCAACTGCTCGATGCGCGGCTCCTGCTTCATGGTATTGATGAAGTGGTTGTAGCTCAGGTAGATGGCATCGATTTCACCTGCCGCATAAGCATCCAGCATGACTTTCACGGCGCCAATCAGTTTTTCGATATGCGGCGTGTCGCCCAATCCGGTCAGGTTGGATTTGACCTTTGCGCCGATGCGCGACATGAAACCCAGACCTTTGTTGCCGATCGGGCAAACCACGATACCCTTGCCCTCGCCTTCCCAAGCCTTCATGCGGCTTACCGCCAGACGCAAGATGTTGGTATTCAAACCGCCGCACAGACCCTTGTCGGAGGTGACCACAATCAGACCGACGTTTTTGGTGTTTTTGCGTTTCTCCAGGAACGAGTGCCGGTATTCCGGGTTGGCACGCGACAGGTGCGCCGCAACATTGCGGATCTTTTCGGCATAGGGGCGCGCCGCACGCATACGTTCCTGCGCCTTGCGCATCTTGGCTGCGGCGACCATTTCCATGGCGCGCGTGATCTTGCGTGTGTTTTCCACACTCTTGATTTTCGCGCGTATCTCTTTACTGCCAGCCATTTTTTACCCCGCCTTAATAAACAGCCGTTGCCTTGAATGTCTCAATCGCCGCTGACAACAGTTTCTCGTTGTCGGTGTTCAAATCCTTGCTGGACTCGATCGTATCCATCAGTGCCTTGTTGCTGGATTTCAGGTAAGCATGCAAAGCCGACTCGAACGCCAGCGCCTTGGCGACCGGCACGTCATCGAAATAACCCTTGTTGACGGAAAATAATGTAACCGCCATTTCGGCAACCGACAAAGGCGCATATTGCAGCTGCTTCATCAATTCAGTTACCAGACGGCCGCGTTCCAACTGCTTGCGTGTGGCTTCATCCAGATCGGAAGCAAACTGCGCGAAGGCCGCCAGTTCACGGTACTGCGCCAGTGCCAGACGCACACCGCCACCGAGCTTCTTGATCACCTTGGTTTGCGCCGCACCGCCGACGCGGGACACCGAGATGCCGGCGTTGATCGCGGGACGAATGCCTGCGTTGAACAAATCGGTTTCCAGGAAGATCTGGCCGTCGGTAATGGAAATCACGTTGGTCGGCACGAACGCGGAGACGTCGCCCGCCTGCGTCTCGATGATCGGCAACGCGGTCAGTGAGCCGGTCTTGCCCTTAACTTCGCCCTTGGTGAACGCTTCCACGTAGTCGGCATTCACACGCGCCGCGCGCTCCAGCAGACGGGAGTGCAGATAGAACACGTCGCCGGGATAGGCTTCGCGGCCCGGCGGACGGCGCAGCAGCAGGGAGATTTGACGGTATGCCCATGCCTGCTTGGTCAGGTCGTCGTAAACGATCAGCGCGTCCTGTCCGCGATCGCGGAAGTATTCGCCCATGGTGCAACCGGCATACGGCGCCAGAAACTGCATCGCGGCAGAATCCGAAGCGGTTGCGGCGACCACGATGGTGTAACCCAGCGCGCCGTGTTCTTCCAGCTTGCGCACCACATTGGCGATGGTCGATGCTTTTTGACCGATCGCCACGTACACGCAGGTCATGTTCTGACCCTTCTGGTTGATGATGGCATCCACCGCCACGGCGGTCTTGCCGGTCTGGCGGTCGCCGATGATCAGTTCACGCTGCCCGCGACCGATTGGCACCATGGAGTCGATCGATTTCAGACCGGTCTGTACCGGTTGGTCAACCGACTTGCGCGCGATCACACCCGGCGCCACTTTTTCAAGCTTGTCGGTCATCTTGGCATTGATCGGCCCCTTGCCGTCAATCGGCTGGCCCAGCGCATTCACCACGCGACCGCACAATTCCGGGCCGACCGGCACTTCCAGAATGCGTCCGGTACACTTGACCGTATCGCCTTCGGTGATGTGCTCATATTCTCCGAGCACCACCGCGCCAACGGAATCGCGCTCCAGGTTCAGCGCCAGGCCGAAGGTGTTGCCGGGAAATTCCAGCATTTCACCCTGCATTACGTCAGAGAGGCCATGCACACGAACGATACCGTCAGTCACGCTGACTACCGTACCTTCAGTGCGCGCCTGCGTCAGTGCCTCGAAGTTTTCGATGCGACTGCGAATCAAATTGCTAATTTCAGAAGGGTTGAGCTTCATCTATATTTCCTTATCTTGATAAATCTTTAGGGAGCCTCTAAGAATCCAGATTTCATCCCAACTGCTGCATTGCGGGAAAAATTTCTTGCTTACATAATCCATCATATGCGGCGCGGCGAAATTTTTCCCGCGCCTTGCATTTGGGCGAACTCTAAATTTTTAGAGGCTCCCTTTATATCAGGCAAGCGCGTTTGCCATTTCACCGAGACGGGTGCGTGCCGAACCATCGATCACCTTGTCTCCGGCGCGGATCACTACGCCGCCCAGCAATTCTTTGTTGACTTTGCAAACCAGCTTGATTTCGCGACCCATGCGCGCTCTCAGCGAACTGATAATCTTTTCCTGCTGCGCAGCAGACAGCTCAAACGCGGAATCCACTACCACATTCACGGTTTTTTCCGCTTCGGCCCGCAAGGCCTCGAAGATGGCGGCAATTTCCGGCAGTATCAGCAGGCGCTGGTTATCCACCAGCACCCTGACGAAATTACGCTGCTGAGCTTTGGCCTGGCCGCCCAGCAAACCCTCCATCAGGCTCTCGACTTGCGCTTTGGCAACCCGCGGGCTGGTGGCTATCGCGCGAATCTCCGGATAGCTGACCGCCTCGGCAAGGGACAGCAGCACCTCCGACCAGCCTTTCAGGTCCGCCATCTTTTGCGCCTCTTCAAATGCCGCCTGGGCATAGGGCCGTGCTGTGGTAATCGCTTCGGACATGGTTTTAGATTTCCGCGACTAGTTTGTCGAGCAGGTCATTGTGCGCCTTGGCGTCAATTTCACGCCCAAGAATCTTGCCAGCTCCGGCCAACGCGATTGCCGACACCTGGGTGCGCAACTGCTCTTTGGCGCGGAATACTTCCTGGTCGATTTCGGCCTTGGCACCCGCAATGATGCGATCGCCTTCTTTCTTGGCTTGCTCCTTGGCTTCTTCGATGATTTCGCTGGCGCGCTTATCTCCGTTGCTCACAATTTCACCGGCCTTTTCCTTCGCTTCACGCAAAATTTCTGCGGAACGCTTGGCAGCCAGCTCCAGGTCGTGCTTGGCGCGTTCCGCATCCGCCAAGCCATCGGCGATTTGCTTCCTGCGTTGCTCCAGCGCAACCATGATGGGTGTCCAGACAAACTTCATGCAGAACCACACGAACAGTGCGAACATGATCGTCTGGGCGAGAAGAGTTGCATTGATATTCATGCAAGCTACCTTTCCTGAGTTATGCGTTGTCGCTTATGGCGAATTAGTGCGCCACCGCAAACAGAACATACATTGCAATACCGACGGCAATCATCGGTACCGCATCAACCAAGCCCATCACCACGAAAAACTGGGTGCGCAGCATAGGGATGAGTTCCGGTTGACGAGCAGCGCCTTCCAAAAAGCGACCGCCCAGAATACCGATACCGACAGCTGCGCCAAGCGCGCCCAGACCCATCATCAGCGCTCCGGCGATGTACAGCAGTGCATTTGCCATTTCCATTTTTTATTTCTCCTGTTGATAAAAGTGAAGTTTAGTAAAACCGGTTTTATTGATATTGATTTAGTGATGTTCTTGGTGCGCCATGTCCAGATAGACCACGGTCAGCGTCATGAAAATGAACGCCTGCAATGTAACAATCAGGATGTGGAAAATCGCCCAGCCCAGCGACAGCAATATCTGCGAGCCGTACAGGGTCGCGCTGCCCACCGACAACCCTGCCCAGGCGCCGCCCATCAGCGCGATAAGAATAAAGATCATTTCGCCGGCATACATGTTGCCGAACAGACGCAGCGCGAGAGAAATCGGCTTGGCGATTAGATTGACACCTTCCAGCAGCAGGTTGACCGGCATACCCCACTTACCAAATGGTTGCAGCGTCAGTTCGCCCACGAACCCGCCCAACCCCTTCATCTTGACGCTGTAGTAGAGCACCAGCATAAACACGCCGATCGCCATGCCGAAGGTGGCATTCGGGTCGGTGGAGGGGACAATCTTGAAAAACGGGACGCCCAAGGCGCTCATCAACAGGGGAATGTAATCGATGGGCAACAGATCCATCAGGTTCATCGTGAAAACCCAGAAGAAAATGGTCAACGCCAATGGCCCAACCATATTGTTCTTGCCGGAAAACGAGCCGCGCACACTGCTGTCGATGAACTCGAGCGCCCATTCACAGAAATTCTGCAGACCGCCCGGCGTGCCGCTGACCGCGCTCTTGGCAACGCTGCGGAACATGAACATGAATGCAGCGCCCAGCAGCAAGGACATGATGAAGGTATCGAGATTGAGCGCCCAGAAACCCATCGCCTTGGCTTCCTCTGCGCTATGCGCAATGCCCCAGGCACCGTCTGGCAATTGGCCATATGTCAGGTTTTGTAAATGATGCTTGATGTACCCTGCGGATGTGTGCGCTTCGCTAGACATTTTTAGTCACTATCTCAGTCTAAAACTTGTTTGATCTATTCAAAAACAACCGGGCCGCCAGTAATGCCGCTTGCCCTACCACAAAACCACCCAGCACAGCGGGCGGCGATAATTTCAGCGCCGCCATGCACAGGCCGAGCAGCACAACAATCACCAAAAATCTTTCGGCGGCGTAAAAATACATGAGCCGTAGTTGGTGATGCGCACCACTGGAATCATGTGCTTCATGGTCAGAATGCAAAGCCGTTCGGGACATTCTCCATGCCAGCAATGTTCCATTGAGGACTGATACCAATCCCCCGCTTAACGCCGCTATCGCATATTGCGGAGTGCCATTCAGGCTGTAAGCTATGCCCGTAGTAACCAGCGCAACCGCCGCCTGCAGCCCAACCACATGGCGCGCCATCCTTTTTTCTCTGGCTTCTACAGCGCAAAGGGTGGCGATTATAGTGGCGCTTTCAGGGGGTGTCAAACATTGTTGAGGCGCGCCGCTCGCGTCTTTGCTCACCTTACTTGCCCTTTTTGAGCTTGCTCAGGAATTCATCCAGTTGATCATGGTTCGCATATGCGATGACCAGTTTGCCCCCCCCTTTGTTGCCCGGTTTGATTTCCACATGCGTTCCAAGACACGCGCTCATTTCCTCCTGTAACCGTTGCGTATCGCGGCTGAGCCGGTGCGCTTTCTTCGGTTTGCCCTTTTCCGGCTCGTGATCTTGCCTCTGCGCCAGTTTTTCCGCTTCGCGCACGGAAAGCCCTTCCAGCACGATTTTGTTGGCCAGTAATATCTGCTGGGCACTCTCCAGCGACAACAGGGCGCGTGCGTGCCCCATATCCAGCTTGTTTTCCATCAACATGCCCTGCACAGCCGACGGCAATTTGAGCAGCCTCAGCAAGTTGCTGGCCGCGCTGCGCGAACGGCCTACCGCCTCCGCGGCGACCTGATGCGTCATCTTGAATTCGTCGATCAGGCGCTGGAGTCCGATCGCCTCTTCCAACGGATTCAGGTTTTCACGCTGGATGTTCTCGATCAGCGCCATTGCCAGCGCCGCATTGTCCGGAACGCTGCGTACCAGCACCGGCACATGGGTCAGCCCGGCTAACTGTGCGGCGCGCCAGCGTCTCTCACCGGCAATGATTTCATAGCTGCTGTCGACAAGTTGCCGCACCAGAATCGGCTGCATGATCCCTTGCGCCTTGATTGAAGCCGCCAGGTCATTCAACGATGCCTCGTCCATATGCGAACGGGGCTGGTACCTGCCCGGCTTGAGCAGCGTGACATTCAAATCGCGCAGCACCTCATCTTTTTCGCTTTTTCCGCCGGACAGCAATGCGTCCAGTCCGCGCCCCAATCCCTTGTGCAGCTTTGTCATGATTGCTTCCTTTATGCGGTTGCAGCAGGTTGCGCTGCGTTATTCAATAACTCTCCGGCCAAGGCCAGATAGGCCTGCGTTCCCTTGGATAATTTGTCGTGATACAGTACCGGCACGCCATAGCTGGGCGCTTCTGCCAGCCGCACATTGCGCGGGATCACGGTGCGGTAAACCTTGCTGCCGAAGTGCTCCTGCAATTGATCCGAGACCTGTTGTGCCAGCATGTTGCGCGGATCGAACATGGTGCGCAGCAGCCCTTCGATTTCCAGTTCCGGATTCAGGTTGGCACGTACTTTGCGGATGGTATTCACCAAGTCGCTCAGCCCCTCCAGCGCATAGTATTCGCATTGCATCGGAATCATCACCGACCTCGCCGCACACAAGCCGTTCAGGGTCAGCAAATTCAGCGCAGGCGGGCAATCGATCAACACATAATCATATTCCGCCGCGACGCCTTGCAAGGCGTCGCGCAAGCGCGCTTCACGATGCGGCAGGTCGACCAGCTCGATTTCCGCGCCGGCCAGCTCACGGTTGGCAGGCAGCAGGTCGTATTTCCCTGCTTCCGAACGCGTCCGCGCCTCGGCTACCGTTTTGCCGCCCAGCAGCACATCGTAGATGCTGGCCCGCAAATCGCGCTTGTCGATGCCGCTGCCCATGGTGGCGTTGCCCTGCGGATCGAGGTCGATCAGCAGCACGCGCTGTTGAGCTACCGCGAGGCTGGCCGCCAGATTCACGGTGGTGGTGGTCTTCCCCACTCCGCCTTTCTGATTGGTTATTGCTAGTATTTTCGTCATGTTGCTCCGCTCCCTTTTTCATGGTGCTCGGTCATTGGGCATGTTGCGATGACCAAGCTGCGCGCCGCGTGCAAACCCGGCACCTGTAACGGTATGACTCGCTCCACACGGCATCCGTCCGGTACGCCCGCCAATTCCTGCTGCGGCGCACCCTTCATCGCCGCCCAACGCCCGTGCGGCGCCACGAGGTGCCGGGTGCTGCGCAAGAATTCGCCCAACTCGCTGAAGGCCCGCGAGATGATTCCGTCAAACCGCTCCACCGTCTGCCACTCTTCCACACGCGCGCAGTGAACACTCACATTACATAAGCCTAGCTCGATAGCCGCCTGTTGCACAAAACCGGTTTTCTTGCTGTTGCTGTCCAGCAAGGCAAATTGCCAGTCCGGCTGCGCGACTGCCAGCACCAGCCCCGGCAAGCCGGCGCCGCACCCCACATCCAGCCACCGCCCCGCCCACAGATGTGGCATTACCGCGAGGCTGTCGAGCAAGTGATGGCTCACCATCTGCTGCGGCTCGCGTATCGCCGTGAGGTTATAGACCCTGTTCCATTTGTGCAGCAGCGCCAGATAATCCAGCAGCTTGCGCTGTGCGTCCGCGCCAAGCGTAATCCCCAATTGCGCAATGCCGTGCTGCAGTTCCTCAGCCAGGCTCATGCGCGTTTCTGTACCGGCTGCCGCTCAGCGCGAAAGCCGCGCTTGATATGCACCAGCAGCAGGGAAATCGCCGCCGGAGTAATCCCGGAAATGCGCGCCGCCTGCCCGACGGTTTCGGGTTTGTGCTGATTGAGCTTTTGCTGCACTTCGATGGATAGCCCGCGCACCTCGCGATAATCCAGGTCTTCCGGCAATCCCAGCATTTCATATTGCTCGTTGCGCCCGATCTCGTCGCGCTGCCGCTCAATATAGCCGTGATACTTCGCCTGTGTTTCCACCTGCTCGGCGACCTTTTCATCGTCCACCCCGGCGCCCGCACCGGGCAAGGTCAGCAGGCTGGCATAACTCACGTCCGGTCGGCGCAACAACTCATGCAGCGAGTACTCACGCTCAATTGGCTTACCCAGCACGCGCGTCGCATCCTCGGCGGCCAGGTTGCGCGGGTTCACCCATGTGTTGCGCAACCGCTCCTGCTCGCGCGCGATGGACTCGCGCTTTTGCTCAAACGCCTGCCAGCGCGCATCATCCACAACACCCAGTTTACGCCCTATCTCCGTCAGCCTTAAATCTGCGTTGTCCTCGCGCAATTGCAGGCGATATTCCGCACGGCTGGTAAACATCCGATAAGGCTCGGAAACGCCGCGCGTGATCAGGTCGTCCACCAGCACGCCCAGATAGGCCTCGTCGCGGCGCGGGCACCACACTTCCCGTCCGCTGGCTTGCAGTGCCGCATTCAGCCCGGCCAGCAGGCCTTGCGCGGCGGCCTCTTCATAACCGGTCGTGCCGTTGATCTGCCCGGCGAAAAACAGCCCATGGATTGTCTTGGTTTCCAGCGAGCTTTTCAGTCCGCGCGGATCGAAATAGTCGTATTCGATCGCATAACCGGGGCGCAGGATATGTGCGTTTTCCAGCCCTTTGATGGAGCGCACCAACGCCAGTTGCACGTCGAACGGCAGGCTGGTGGATATGCCGTTGGGATATACCTCGTGGGTAGTCAATCCTTCCGGTTCGAGAAAAATCTGGTGCGAAGATTTGTCGGCAAAGCGCGTGATCTTGTCCTCGATGGATGGGCAATAGCGCGGCCCGACCCCCTCGATCACTCCGGTGAACAACGGCGAGCGATCCAGTCCGCCGCGGATGATGTCGTGGGTGCGCTGGTTGGTCTCGGTGATCCAGCACGGCAACTGCCGCGGGTGTTGTGCGGCATTGCCCATGAACGAGAACACCGGTACCGGAGCGTCGCCCGGCTGCTCCTGCATCACCGAATAATCAATACTCCGACCATCAATGCGCGGCGGCGTGCCGGTCTTCAGCCGCCCCACCGGAAGGTTCAGTTCGCGCAACCGGCACGCCAGACTGATGGAGGGCGGGTCACCGGCACGGCCCGCCGGATAATTGGACTGCCCGACATGGATCAGTCCGGACAGGAAGGTACCCATTGTCAGCACCACGGTTTTCGTATTGAAACGCAAGCCCAGTTGCGTGACCACCCCACACACCCGGTCTTGCTCGACCAGCAAGTCGTCCACCGCCTGCTGGAACAGCCACAGGTTTGGCTGATTCTCCAGCCGTGTCCGGATTGCCTGCTTGTAAAGGATGCGGTCGGCTTGCGCGCGCGTCGCACGCACTGCCGGACCTTTGCTGGAATTCAGGATGCGGAACTGGATACCGCTCTCATCGGTTGCCGCCGCCATCGCGCCGCCTAGCGCATCCACTTCCTTGACCAGGTGCCCCTTGCCGATCCCGCCGATCGAAGGATTGCAGGACATCTGCCCGAGCGTCTCGATGTTGTGGCTGAGCAGCAAGGTCTTGCAGCCCGCGCGCGCGCTGGCCAAGGCGGCCTCTGTGCCGGCATGCCCGCCGCCCACCACGATTACATCGAAGATATCGGGGAAATTCATGTTGCAACTGTTTTGGAAAGGACGCGCATCATACAACAGCGTATCCGGAATCCCAACATGCATGACAAGGATGCCGTCACTGAAAAAGGGGTCACCATGCCCACCCACTCTCACCGACCCTCTAGATGAAACAACTAGCCATTCGACTAGGCTACAAATGACCGTAGCCAAGTCGCTGGTTATCCCGCAAGCGGGCGAGGGAGCAAACGAATCGCAGCACGAGCTTTATGTTAAACGCATTGTTTCACGTGAAACAGGGTGAGTTATTTTCCGATGCAGAACCGGCTGAAAATCTCGCCGAGTAGATCATCCGGGGTGAATTCCCCGGTAATCTCATTCAGCGCGCGTTGCGCCAAGCGCAGCTCCTCGGCGAATAACTCCGCGCTACCCAGTACTACCAGGGCTTGGGTCAGGTGGGTTTGCGCCAGCGTCAAGGCACGCATGTGCCGTTCCCGCGCCATGAAGGCGCCGCTCTCCTGATCGCGCCAGCCCACCGCCTCCAGCAGCTTGCCACGCAATTCTTCTATCCCCGCGCCTGTCTTGGCGGATACCCGGATAAATGGCACACTGACGGATACGGCAGTACTGTCGCCCAGCAGGTCGGCCTTGTTGAACACCAGCAGCTGCGGGATATCCGCTGGCAATCCGGCAAGAATCGCCTCATCCTGCGCCGTCAGCCCTTTGCTTGCATCCAGCAGCAGCAGGATCAAATCGGCGCGGCGCAACGTCTGGTGCGCGCGCGCGATACCCATGTTCTCCACCGCGTCGGCGGATTCGCGCAGCCCCGCCGTATCCATGACGTGCAACGGTACCCCGCGGATCTGGATTGCCTGACGGATCACGTCGCGGGTGGTACCCGGAATATCGCTGACCAGCGCCACCTCCTCGCCGGCCAAACGGTTCAGCAGGCTGGATTTGCCGACGTTCGGCTGCCCGGCAATGGCCACATGCGCGCCCTCGCGCAACAGGCTGCCCTGTTTTGCGGTATCCAGCGTATGCTGCAAGTGCGACCGAACATTGCTCAGCAAGGCATTGCGGCGCTCCAGATCGACGACATCCACATCCTCTTCCGGGAAGTCCAGCATCGCCTCAACCAGCATGCGCAGGCTAATCAGCTCATCGACCATACCGTGAATAACGGCGGAAAATTCCCCGCGCAGGGAGCGCATCGCGCTGCGTGCGGCCTCAGCGGTATTGGCATCAATCAAATCGGCGACGCTTTCCGCCTGCGCCAAGTCAAGTTTGTTGTTCAGAAAGGCGCGGCGCGTGAATTCGCCGGGTTGCGCTAGCCGCGCCCCCAAATCGAGGCACCGCCGCAGCAGCAGTTGCAGCACAGCTGGGCCGCCGTGCCCCTGCAGCTCAAGTACATCCTCGCCGGTATAGGAATGCGGGGCAGGAAAGAACAAGGCGACCCCCTGATCCAGGGGGTCGCCATTTTCATCCAGAAAATTGCTATAGGTAGTATGCCGCGCAACGGGCAATTTGCCCAGGATTCCGCGCGCCAGAGTTTCAATGGGTCGCCCGGATACCCTTACCACCCCGATTCCGCCGCGCCCTTGCGCAGTAGCAATGGCGGCGATGGTATCAGCGTTTGGCTGCGGCACCTTGGCTCTCGCCCTCGGCAGTCCGGGTGATATACCACTGCTGGCCGATGGAAAGGATATTGTTCACAATGGAGTACAACACCAGCCCGGCAGGGAAGAAGAAGAAAATCACACTGAAGGCAATCGGCATGATTTGCATTATCCTGGCCTGCATGGGATCCGGCGGCTTTGGATTAAGGCGCGTCTGGATAATCATGCTTGCCCCCATAATCAACGGCAGGATGTAATACGGGTCTGCCGCCGACAAGTCGGTTATCCAGCCGAAGAACGGCGCGTAGCGCATCTCGACGCTCGCCAGAATAGCCCAGTACAGGGCGATAAAAACCGGGATTTGCACCACGACCGGCAAACATCCACCCAGCGGGTTGATTTTCTCCGTTTTATACAGGTCCATCATGGCGCGGTTCAGCTTTTCCCGGTCGCTGCCGCATTGCTGTTTTATCTTTTCCAGCTTGGGCGCAACCACGCGCATCTTTGCCATAGAGCGATAGCTTGCCGCAGAGAGCGGAAAAAACAACAGCTTGATCAGGACGGTAAGCAAAATGATGGCAATACCCCAGTTGTGCGTCCAGTCATGAAATAGCGCCATGACCCAGAACAGCGGGGCGGAAAGGACGGTCAGCCAGCCATAATCCACCGTCAACCCCAAGCCGGGAGCGATTTTGTCCAGATTAGTCTGGGCCGGGCCGACATAAAGCTTGGTGCCCATGAGTGCTTTCTGGCCGGGGTTAATAGACTGTTCCGGTAAGACCACTCCCACTGAATATAAGTCACCGTCCAGTTTGCGCGTGAAATATTCACGATTAGTCTTTTCCTTGGGCAGCCACACCGCAACAAAGTAATGTTGCAATATCCCAATCCAGCCATCATTAGCTTGTTTCGGGTAACCCGTCTTACCCTTTTCTATTTCCGGAAACCCCACCTTTTGAAATTTTTCCTTATCGGTATAGACCGCAGCACCAATATAGGTGGGCAAAAATGCAGAACTGCCTGCCAGTGCGGCGCCATCGCGAACCAGCTGAAAGTAGCCGCCTGCCATTGCTGCCTGTTGCCCGGTATTTTCCAATTCATAGGCAACATCCACCAGATAACTCCCTTTGTGAAAAGTAATTACCTTAGTCACTTTCAGTGTGGAATCGCCCTCAGCATTCAGCCGTACTTGTACCTGCTCTGCATTTCCGGAAAGCACATACTGGTCTTGCTCGGAAACAAACGGACTATTATGGTTAGGCAGCCCCGCTCCGAGCAGGCCGCTTTGCGCGGCATAATTGTGGGTGCCTGCACCGCGATGAAAAAGTACCAGCGGTTTGTTTTTGTCCAGCCCGTCAGGATGCTTCAGCAGCGCCAGACGGCTGATATCTCCGCCGATAGTGCTAATTTCAGCTTCAAGAATATCGGTCTTGACGTGGATTACTTTTCCAATTGCTTGCTGGACAGGGTGCTGTGCAATGGTTGCCGGTGTTGCCGCGGTAGGGGGAGTTACCTGGGGCTTCGGGGCATTCTCATTAATTGCCGTGCTTGGCTGAATATACTGCTCGGGATGCTGATGGCGTTGCCAGCCGTCCCAAACCAATCCCAGCGAAAACACAAAAATTAAAAGCAAAAAAAGTCTTTGTAAATCCATGATCGGGCCTGAAGGTTAGGGTGCGGGATCGTATCCGCCGGGATTCCAGGGATTGCAACGCAGCAATCGTTTAATGCCGAGCCACCCCCCCTTCATTACACCATGTCTCGCCAAGGCTTCGCAGGCATAGTGGGAGCAGGTTGGAGTGAATCTGCACGTTGGGGGGCTAAGCGGACTGATCAGATATTGATAGCCATGTATCAGCTTGATCACCATTCTGCGCATCTGTTTTCTACCCGGCTAAACAACATTTTCAAATTGCCAGCTTGTATACCGCGCTCCTGAGGATCAGCGCGTCTTACCATCACAACCAGATCCAGCTTGCACTGCTTGATGCTGTGCTGGCGGAACGCTTCCCTGATGATTCTTTTTACACGGTTTCGATCTGCTGCGCCGGATAGCGTTTTTTTGCCCACAATGATTCCAAGCCTGGCGTTTTTTTTGCCGTTGCGCGCAAAAAAAATTTTGAATTGCCTATCAGATACGTTTTCGGCATGAACAACATGGTCAAAACCGTTTTCGCGCAACAATCGGTGCGCAACGGTAAATTTGGCCGATAGACTAAACCGCGAGTCTTGCACGACCCTTGGCGCGACGTGCATTGATAACAGCGCGGCCTCCGCGTGTCTTCATGCGCACCAAAAAGCCATGGGTGCGTTTTCTTTTAGTTACAGATGGTTGATATGTACGTTTCATGTTCTTTTCCTAGGTGAGCCGTAAAACGCGCTATTACAAAGCCTTGTGGCATAAGTGTCAAGTATATTTTACTTTTTTACCTGTGTTTTGCCTGTGGATAAGTTTGTGCTTGCACTGTAGAATGCAACAACTTTTACTGTTGCCGAACCATTCTTTCTACGCAATTATGCAGGACATTTCTTTTTGGGATTCATGCCTCCGCTCGTTCGAAAAGAGCCTGCCGCCGCAACAATACAACTCATGGATAAAACCGTTGCTTCTCAAGAGCGAGGATGGATCGCTGGTGCTGACCGCCCCAAACAGTTTTACTCTGAAACTTGTCCAGGAACGATTTTTACCCGAGATCAGCAGGCAAGCAGGTCTGGTTTATTCCCGAATTCCGCCATTTGAATTTCGTGTTCTTGAAACAGAACCTGCAGCCAAACCACGCGAAACAGCCCCCCAGAAAACCGCAGCCCCAATTCACGATAACAAACCAAAAGTTGAGGCTTCATTTCGCAATTATGGAAAGCTCAACCCCAACCTGACCTTCGATAACTTTGTAATCGGCAAAGCCAATCAACTTGCTTTTGCCGCCGCCACTCAGGTCGCCGAATTGCCGGGCGCATCTTACAATCCATTGTTTATTTATGGTGGGGTGGGGTTAGGCAAAACCCACTTGATCCAAGCGATAGGCAATCAAATCAAGATTAACAACCCACAGGCAAAAATTTGCTATATGCACGCCGAGCGATACGTTTCCGATGTGGTGCGCGCTTACCAGTCCAATAAATTTGAAGAATTTAAACAATACTACCACTCTCTCGATATCCTGCTGATCGACGATATCCAATTTTTTGCCGGCAAAACCAAAACCCAGGAAGAATTTTTTTACGCCTTCAACACGCTCATCGATTCGCATAAACAAGTCATCATGACCAGCGATACCTTCCCCAAGGAAATTGCCGGGCTTGATAGCCGCCTGGTTTCGCGTTTTGGCTGGGGACTTACTGTCGCCATCGAACCGCCAGAATTGGAAATGCGCGTTGCTATCCTGCTAAAAAAGGCCAGTCTAGGTGGTTATGTGCTTGATGAAGCAGTTGCTTTTTTTATCGCCAAGCACGTCAATTCAAACGTTCGTGAGCTTGAAGGTGCCTTGAAGCGTGTCGAAGCGTATATCAAATTTCACCGCCGCGCCATCTCCGTTGAAACAGCAAAAGAAGCCCTGAAAGACATCCTGATTGCACAAAGCCGACAAATTTCCATTGATAATATACAAAAGACCGTTGCCGATTATTACCATATCAAGATGGCTGACCTGCTTTCGAAAAAAAGGACACGAAACCTGACCCGACCACGACAAATAGCCATGTCGCTCGCTCGCGAACTGACTACCATGAGTCTGCCTGAAATTGGCAACGCTTTTGGCGGAAAAGATCACTCGACCGTTATACATGCCTGCAAGATGATGGCAAACCTGAGGGCATCGGATACTACGATTGATGCCGATTACAAAATCCTGCTGCAAACTTTACGGGGATAGATAGTAGGTTATATGTGCATGGAATGTTAATAACTCACGCTTCTGTAAAGAGCGTATAAGTTATCCACATTACTACTGCAACTTATCAACAGCAATTCTTTATGGTTTATTGTTCGGTATTCTAATGTATCAAAAGGATTTTTGGGGTTATTAACACAATTCTGGATGCTTTATTAGCTCTTATGTAAAGGTTTATATTATGTTTATTGAAAAGATAGATAAGGAAATCATACTCAAACCACTGCAGGTAGTCATTGGCATCGTAGAACGAAAACAGACATTACCGATCCTGTCGAATGTTCTGATTGAAAATCAGGATGGCAAGATGCGCTTCACCGCGACGGATCTGGAAATACAAATCACCACGACCATTGATACCGGTAAAGAGGGTGGGCAAAGTGCAGCATTCACGGTTGGCGGAAAAAAATTCCAGGAAATACTGAGGGTTCTTCCAGAACAAAGCAAAATCACTATCGATACCAAGGAAAACAAGGCGCAAATCAAGACGAACAAAAGCCGCTTCAGCCTGCAAACCTTGCCCGCCCAGGATTTTCCCAAGTTGAGCAATCAACTGGAAAATGCGAAGAAAATCGTGCTGGCGCAAAAGGAACTGAAAAATCTGCTGTTTTCCGTTCAATACGCAATGGCGCAACAAGATGTGCGTTATTACCTTAACGGCGTTTTACTGATTGTCGATGGCAACAAACTCAAAGTGGTGGCTACCGACGGGCACCGGCTTGCCTATAATGCCGGCTCCATTGAGAGTCATCATGAAAAGCAGGAAATCATCCTGCCGCGCAAAGCTGTCACAGAATTATCCAAACTGCTGGCGGATAGTGATGAAATCGTCGAACTGGAGTTCTCGCAACAGCAGGTTAAGGCTACCTTCTCGGGTATTACCCTGATAACAAAAGTAATTGAAGGAAAATTCCCCGATTATGAGCGCGTCATACCAAAATACAACAATCACCTTAATATGGAGCGAGCCGTAATGCAGCAGGCCTTGCAGCGCGCTGCAATATTGTCCAATGAAAAGTTCAGGGGCGTGCGCTTCGTGCTGACCGAAAAAAATCTCAGCATCATTAGCAGTAACAGCGAACAGGAAGAAGCGCAGGAAGAACTCGAAACCGATTACCATGGCGAAGCATTGGATATCGGTTTCAATGTCAATTATCTGATGGATGGACTGAATAACATCAGCAGCAGCATCGCCACCATCTCATTCGGCGACCCAAATAGCAGCATCCTGATGACTACACCTGACAACCAGGAATTCCGCTATGTCGTGATGCCGATGCGCATCTAGTAATTCGTTGGTGTTCCACGTGAAACAAACTCAATATCAGGAAAAAAATCAATGAGCGAATATACCTCCACTAGCATCAAGGTACTGAAAGGGTTGGAAGCCGTGCGCAAGCGCCCCGGTATGTATATTGGCGATACCAATGACGGAACCGGCCTACATCACATGGTATTTGAGGCGGTGGACAACGCGGTGGACGAAGCGTTGGCGGGACATTGCAACGAAATCAATGTCATTATCCATGCGGATAACTCGATCAGCGTCAGCGATAACGGACGCGGGATCCCGACAGACATCCATAAGGAGGAAAACCGTTCTGCCGCCGAAGTCATCATGACCGTTTTGCATGCGGGCGGCAAGTTCGACAGTAATTCCTACAAGGTGTCCGGCGGCTTGCACGGTGTAGGGGTGTCGGTGGTAAATGCGCTGTCCGAGTGGTTGAAACTGACTATTTACCGCGATGGTAAAGAGCATTTCATGGAATTCCGCCACGGCGAGCCGGTCGCGCCGCTCAGGGTGGTGGGCAACTCAAGCAAAAAAGGTACGATTGTCCACTTTTTGGCGGCCAAGGAAACCTTCGGCCTGATCGAGTTCCACTTCGACATCCTGGCCAAGCGCCTGCGCGAACTGTCGTTCCTTAACAACGGCGTGAAAATAGCGCTGATCGATCACCGCACCGGCAAGGAGGAAAACTTCGCGTTCAGCGGCGGCATCAAGGGCTTCGTCGAATACATGAACCGCAACAAGTCGGCATTGCACCCCACGGTGTTCTACGCGATCGGCGAAAAGGACGGCATTACCGCCGAGATCGCGATGCAGTGGAACGACTCCTATCAGGAGAACGTGCAATGCTTCACCAATAATATCCCGCAACGCGACGGCGGTACGCACCTGACCGCGTTGCGCACCGCGATGACGCGCACGCTGAACCAGTATATCGAGACCGAACAGTTGGCGAAAAAGGCCAAGGTGGACACTACCGGCGACGACATGCGTGAAGGATTGACTGCGGTGCTGTCCGTGAAATTGCCCGACCCGAAATTTTCGTCGCAGACCAAGGATAAGCTGGTTTCCTCGGAAGTGCGCCCGGTGATCGAAGATCTGGTGGCGCAGCAAATGAGCGCATTCCTGCTGGAAAAACCCAGCGACGCGAAGATCATCGTCAACAAGATCATCGATGCTGCCCGTGCCCGCGAGGCGGCGCGCAAGGCGCGCGAGTTGACTCGCCGCAAGGGCGTATTGGACGGCATGGGCTTGCCCGGGAAGCTGGCCGACTGCCAGGAGAAAGACCCCGCCCTTTCCGAGCTGTACCTGGTGGAGGGGGATTCTGCGGGCGGTTCGGCCAAGCAGGGCCGCGACCGCAAGTTCCAGGCGATCCTGCCGCTCAAGGGCAAGATCCTGAACGTGGAAAAAGCGCGCTTCGAGAAGCTGATTGCCTCGCAGGAAATCGCCACGCTGATCACCGTGCTGGGCACCGGCATCGGCAAGGACGAATACAGCGCCGACAAGCTGCGCTACCACCGCATCATCATCATGACCGACGCGGACGTGGACGGTTCGCATATCCGTACCTTGCTGCTCACCTTCTTCTACCGGCAGATGCCCGAGCTGGTCGAGCGCGGCCATATTTACATCGCGCAGCCGCCGCTGTACAAGATCAAACAGGGCAAGGACGAGCGTTACCTCAAGGATGACCAAGAAATGAAAATCTACATGCTCAAGTCCGCGCTGAACAACGCCGTACTGTATCCGGCCGCCGATGCCACCCCGATCCAGGCCGACGCGCTGGAGCAGATCGCCAAGCAATATTTCCTCGCCGAGGCAGTAATCGACCGCCTGTCGCGCTTTACCGCGCCGGAAGCTAGCCATGCCTTACTGATCTTGCCCACGCTGTCGTTGGATGACGCGCAACAGGCGCAACGCAGCGCGCAGTTGCTCGAAGCGGCCTGCGGCGGCAGCATCAAGGTGGCGGTGGAAACCGATGAGGCCGGCGATGCTCGCCTGCGCTTGGAAAAACTCTATCACGGCAACTATTCGGTCAGCTACATGGACAGGGATTTTCTGCATGGCAGCGATTATGTGCAAATCCGCCAGGCTGCGGAAATATTGAACGGCCTGATCAAACCGGGCGCGTATATCGCCCGTGGCGAACAGAAGCGCGCCGTATCCAGCTTCAAGCAAGCCATCGAATGGCTGCTCGAAGAAGCCAAGCGTGGCGTCAACATCCAGCGTTATAAGGGCCTGGGCGAGATGAATCCGGAGCAACTGTGGGAAACCACCATGGACGTAACGAACCGCATTCTGCTCAGGGTGCGCATCGAAGATGCGATTACCGCCGATGAGATTTTCACCACGCTGATGGGTGATGTGGTCGAACCGCGCCGCGCATTCATCGAAAAGAACGCACTGGGTGTGAAAAACCTGGACGTATAAAAGGCACGCCGGATGTTCCCCGGTAGAATTATCGGGGAGCATCCGGTAATAGCTACCCATTTTTATCAAAATAACACTTTGAATTTTAACTAAATATTAACTATGTCTACACCAGTAACATTTTTCCCCCATCGCTCCCAAAAAATAACCGAACCCACTCCAGGAACATCGCCCATTGTGGGTAATCGTGTGGAATTGCAACTGCTCACCACCCTCACGTGCAATCTGAAATGTACCTATTGCTCGCTCGGCGTGGGTGACATGGTTGGTTCGCAGGGCGAGGTCTCCTATACCACTGATGCGTTGGACGCCTTCATCAAAAAACATCTTTCCGAGCTTGAGGTTTATGTCACCTTTTACGGCGGCGAACCAACCCTGAATCTCGATTTCATCAAAGAGATCATGGAGCGTTACCCCACTTTCCGCTTCCAGCTCCAGACCAATGGTACGCTGCTGGACGGCCTGCCAGACAGTGTTCTGTCAAATCTTTCCAATATCCTGCTTTCCATAGATGGCGGTGAGGCGATCACCGATGGTTTTCGCGGGCGCGGCGTGTACCGGCAGGTGGTCAAAAACACCCAGGCGGTACGTAACCGGATGAAAGGCACTTTTACAGCGCGCGTGACCTGGAGCAGCGAGGAGACCTCATTCGAAGAGCTGGATGAGCTGGCGAACACCTTCGATTATGTGTATTTCCAGTTCGTCGCAGGTGAAGGTACCTATACCCCCGCCGCGATGGAAAAGAAAAAGGCGGTGATCACGCAACTCGTTGGCAAATTTTTTTCCAGCAGCGACAAGCTGTACCCGATCATTCCGATCATGGGGGTGGTGCGCAACAAGGTGCTGCCGACGCGCGCCACCGAGTTGTATCACGGCAAGACCCAGTGCCGCGTGTCCACGCACATCCTCAACGTGATGCCGGACGGCAAGATCTTCCCTTGCCCCGACATGATGTATGCGCCCGAAATGCTGCAGGGCGATGTGATTGCGAACTGGCTCAAGCCCAGCCCGCTGCAGCCGCATCCCGACATGCCGTGTGACCGGTGCGAAGCGCAGCCGTGGTGCCGGGGCAATTGCCTGAAGAACCTCTATCTCGCCTACGTGAAAGGCGACCAGAAATACCGCGATAACGTCGTCGACCCGATCTGCGAGCTGGTCAGGTTCCTGGGAAGAGAAATCGATCGCCACGATCCGCACGCCTGGTACGCGAAAGCCCCGTTAGACGTGCGCAAGACCCTGCGCGACTGTGAGGTCTACGAATACGTGGAAATCATGCCTTGATGCGGTGATGAAGCGCCCGGGATTTTTTATAACCCAAAAAGCTAAAATGAAATTAAATAAACTCGCTTTAATTGCCCTGTTGCTCTGGGTTATCACGATTGCCGTATTCGCCTGGTTCTTCATACGCGGGAACACCACTGCGGGAATCGACGGAAGAGCCGCAGTGGTATTGCAATCCGGCGAACGCGACTTTGTCATGAAAGAAATGCGCGGGCTGCTGGCCGCGACGCAGGAAATATTGGAGGGCGCGAACCAGGGTGATACGCAGCGCATCATCAAGGCGGCACGCGGCGCGGGCATGGCCGGTGCGGCGGACGTCAACCCGGCGCTGATGGTGAAGCTGCCGATCGAGTTCAAGAAGCTGGCCATGGGCATGCACGGCGATATGGATGAAATCGCCAAGGCCGGTGAAAGCGGCAAGCCGGTGCCGGAGCTGCTGAAAATGACCTCCAATACCTTGACGAAATGTGTGGCCTGCCATGCCGCGTGGCAGATCAGGGCGGGGAGCTAGGGTAGGAAAGCGTAGCGGGTAAGCTAGGTAGGGTGCATCCCATGCACCCTACTTAACTTATTTGAATACAGAAACTTGCATACGGCACAATGCGCTGTGCTTATTGATGCCCTACGAGTTGATTTTGCTCTTGGTAGTTTTCTTGGCAGCTGCAGCCTTCTTCGCCGCAGGCTTCGTTGCCTTTCCATCGGCAGCAACTTTCTTGGTAGCAGGCTTGTCTGCCGCCGTCTTCGTTGCCGCCGCCTTGGGTTTGGCAGCTTTCGCCTTCGCTGCGGGTTTTTTCGCTGCCCTCGCCTTCCCTGCTCCGCCCTTCGCCGCCTTCGCGGCAATCAGCTCCAGCGCCTGTTCCAGCGTGATCTCGTCTGGCGATACGTCCTTCGGCAGCGTGGCGTTGACCTTGCCGTGGCGGGCATAGGGGCCGTAGCGGCCGCTGCAGATTTCCACTGGTGCCTTGTCGTCTGGGTGTTCGCCTAGGGTGCGCAGCACGGCGGCGCCCGCCCTGGCTTGCGCCAGCAGCTCCACGGCGCGATCCAGCCGGATATCGAAGATGCTGTCGCTGCGCGGGATGGATTTGAACTTGCCGTCGTGGCCGATGTAGGGGCCGAAGCGGCCGATGTTGACGATGACTTTCTTGCCGGTCTCGGGGTGCGCACCGAGTTCGCGCGGCAGCGACAGCAGCTTCAGTGCGCTGGTCAGGTCGGCCTGCTCGATGGGCATTTCTTTCGGCCAGGAGACGCGCTTGGGCTTGGCCTTTTCGCCTTTTACCGCTTCGCCGAGCTGTACGTAGTGGCCGTACGGGCCACGCAGCAGCAGCACAGGTTGCTTGGCCTCAGGATGCTCGCCCAGTTCCACCCTTGCCGATGCATCGTCCTGCGATTCGCCGCTCAGGCTGCGTTTGTATTTACACTCTGGGTAGTTGGTGCAACTGATGAAGCTGCCATAGCGGCTGAGTTTTTTGGCGAGAGGTTTGCCGCACTCGGGGCAGGCTTCGTCGAGTAATTCCACCGGGCGATCAATATCGGCCTTTTGTTTGATCAGTGTGGAAAAGCCTTTCCAGAATTCATCCATTACGCCGATCCAGTCGCGCTTGCCTTCGGAGATCTCGTCCAGCTCGTCTTCGAGGTGTGCGGTGAAGCCGTAATCGACATAGCGGGTGAAATGGTCGGTGAGGAAGCGCGTGACGACGCGCCCGACGTCGGTCGGGACGAAGCGCTTTTTGTCGAGAATGGCGTATTCACGGGCTTGCAGCGTAGAAATGATGGTGGCGTAGGTGGATGGGCGACCAATGCCATATTCTTCCAGCGACTTGACTAGGCTGGCCTCGGAGAAGCGCGGCGGCGGCTGGGTGAAGTGCTGTTCGCCATATAGCTTGTCCAGCGGCAGCACGTCGCCTTCGGCCAGCGGCGGCAGCTTGCCGCCCTCCTCTTCTTCGGCGTCGTCTACGTCTTCCATGTACACGCCGATGAAGCCGGGGAACACCAGCGTCTGGCCGGAGGCGCGGAACAGCGTGGTGTCACCGCCCAAGCGGATATCGAGGCTGACCGTATCGTAGCGTGCTGGCGCCATCTGGCACGCAAGTGTGCGCTTCCATACCATCTCGTAGAGGCGCGCTTGGTCGGCGCTCAGGTGGTCGCGCAGGCTGTCCGGCGTGCGTAGAATCGAGGTCGGGCGGATCGCCTCATGCGACTCCTGCGCATTCTTGGTCTTGCTTTTGTAGACGGGCTGCTTGCTGGGCAGATAATCGGCAGCGAAGTTGTCGCGGATGTAGCCGCGTATCTCTTCCACTGCCTCTTTCGCCAGCGACACCGAGTCGGTACGCATGTAGGAAATCAAACCGACCGTCTGCCCGCCGATACTCACACCTTCATACAGCGACTGCGCGGTGCGCATGGTGCGATCGGAGGTCATGCCCAGCTTGCGCACCGCCTCCTGTTGCAGCGTGGAAGTGGTGAAAGGTGCGGCGGCATGGCGTTGCTTGGCTTTTTTCTCGACACGCACCACCTTGGGCGGCAGCTTGGCATCGGTGAGCCTGGCGAAAATCTCGTCATATTCGGCCTGGCTGCCGATGCTGAGTTGCTCCAGTTTTTTCCCCTTGTACTGGAACAGCTTGGCGGTGAAGGGAATGCTGTTTTTCTGGCTGTTGAGATGCACAGTCCAGTATTCCTGGCTCTTGAATTTCTCGATTTCAAGTTCGCGCTCGACGATCAGGCGCAGCGCCGGACTTTGCACGCGACCGGCGGACAGACCCGGGCGGATCTTGCGCCACAGCAGCGGCGACAGGTTGAAGCCGACCAAGTAGTCCAGCGCACGCCGTGCCTGCTGCGCATTTACCAGTGGCAGGGCGATTTCACGAGGGTGAGCGACCGCTTCGCGCACCGCCGACTGGGTGATCTCATAGAACACCACACGCTGCATTTTTTTGTTTTTCAGCGCGCGTTTGGACTTGAGCAATTCGGAAATGTGCCAGGCGATCGCTTCCCCTTCGCGGTCAGGGTCGGGTGCCAGCAGGATATTGTCGGCATCGGCGGCGGCTTTCGCAATTGCATCGACATGTTTGCTGTTGCGCGCGATGGTCTCGTACTGCATCGCGAAATTGTTCTCGGTATCGACCGCGCCGGTCTTGGGCACGAGGTCGCGCACATGTCCATACGAGGCGAGCACTTCAAAATCCTTGCCCAGATATTTTTTGAGGGTCTTGGCCTTGGCCGGGGATTCGAC
>DASTNS010000022.1:0-19728 GCA_035720625.1 Gallionella sp.
CAAGTCCTTGAACGCTTCGCGCACGATGGTCTCGCGGCTGCTACCGCCGACCTTTTTGATGAGGTCAAGCTGCTTGAGATAATCGTTGATGAGAAGCTGGCTCATGTATGCACCGTTTCCGTAGGGGCGCAATTTATTGCGGCCTGGTTTACCGCAACATCATCATTGGGCGCGATAAATCGTACCCCTACGTTCCATCGCCGTTTCGGGCGCAATGAATTGCGCCCCTACGTTTCGATACCATTTCGGGCGTGATGATAAGTGGTGGCTTAGACGCAGGTTCTTCGCGGCCTAGTCCAATACTTAGTGGTTCCATCAATCACGCCCCTACGTTTGCTTCCTGTTCCAGCAACGCGCCGATTTCTTCCAATGCTGGAAGTTCCTGCAAGGCGCGCAAGTTCAGGTCATCGAGCATCTGTTTGGTGGTGGCGAATAATTCCGGCTTGCCCGGTGTGTCGCGTGTGCCGACCACTTCCACCCAGCCGCGCGCTTCCAGTATTTTTAATATCTGCGAGGAGACTGCCACACCGCGTATTTCCTCGATGTCGCCGCGCGTGACCGGCTGGTGATAGGCGATGATGGCGAGCGTTTCCAGCACGGCGCGCGAGTAGCGCGGCGGCTTTTGCGGGTTGAGCCGGTCGAGGTATGGCTGCATCCCCGGCTTGGCGCGGAAGCGCCAGCCACTGGCCAAACGGGTCAGTTCAACACCGCGCCCTTGCCAGTCCTGCGCGAGTTCTTCAAGCAGCATTTCCATCTGGCGATTGTCCAGCGACACATCGCTGAGCTTCTTCAGCTCCGCAAGCGGCAGCGGCTCCGTGGTGGTCAGCAGCGCGGCCTCGAGCACGTGCTTAAACTGTTCGGTGTTCATCTTTCCGCCGAACAGGTCCGTGCTGACCGTGACCCCGTTTGTACCGGGTTCGGTTTCCACGGCTAGTGGCGCTTCATTCTGCGGTAATGGCTCGACTTGTTCTGACATAGATGCTCCCCAATGTTTCGCTTTGCTGGATCTCCACCAGATATTCCTTGGCCAGTTCGAGGATGGCGATGAAGGTGACCACCAGTTTCGCCACGCCACCCTCGGTATCGAACAGCTTGTCGAACGCGACATATTCGCCGCCCTGCAGGCAGCGCAGCACATGCGCCATCTGTTCGCGCACCGACAGTTGTTCGCGGCGCACCTTGTGGTGCATGTGCAGTTTAGCGCGCGCCAGCAGCCCCAGCCAGGCCTGGCGCAGGTCTTCCACGCTGACTTGCGGCAGGCGTTCTTTCACGGTGCGTTCGATCAGCACCTGCACGATCTCGAAATCGCGTCCGGCCTGCGGCAGTTCGTAAAGCCGCTGCGCGGCCAGCTTCATCTGCTCGTACTCCAGCAGGCGGCGCATCAGCTCGGCGCGTGGGTCTTCCGCCTCTTCTTCGCTGGCCTTGGGCGGGCGCGGCAGCAACATGCGCGATTTGATCTCGATCAGCACCGCCGCCATCAACAAATATTCGGCAGCCAGCTCCAGGCGGTGCTGCTGCATCATCTCGATGTAGGTCATGTATTGCCGGGTCAATTCCGCCATCGGAATGTCCAGCACGTCGAGATTGTGCTTGCGGATCAGGTACAGCAACAGATCCAGCGGCCCCTGGAAGTTCTCCAGCACCAGCTCCAGCGCATCCGGCGGGATGTAGAGATCCTGCGGCAACTCCAGCAGCGGTTGGCCGTGGATGCGCGCAACGGGTAGTATCAGGTCATTCACGGGCTGCACCTATATGCCAAATTGCTTCAGTATGGACAACATCATGCCATAACAGGCTGCCGTTGCCAGCACAGCCGCCGTCACGCTCAGCCAGAACCCCCATCCGAATTTAATCATCAACGGCAATACCAGGAACAGTGCCAGTGAAGGGATGACCAGCCAAAAAACATTGAGGGAGAACGCCGATATCTTCTGCTCATCGCCGGTTTCGATATATAGCCAAATCATTACCGCCAGTGAAGTCAACGGTACCGAAGCGAGCAATGCGCCAAACATGCTGCTGCGTTTAACCACCTCGCTGGCCAATACGATCAGCCCGGCAGTCAACAAGACCTTGGTTGCGTAATAAAGCATAACCTTCTTAGCCTCGCCTAAATGTAACTCAGCCCCATCGCCTCGCGCACATCGCGCATGGTCTCGCCCGCCAGCCTGCGCGCCTTTTCGCAGCCGTCGGCGATGATGTTGCGCACCAGCGCCGGATCGTCCAGATACAGTTGCGCGCGTTCGCGCATCGGGCGCTGCTCTGCCAGCACCGCGTCAATCACCGGCTGTTTGCATTCGATGCAGCCGATGCCAGCGCTCTTGCAGCCCTGCATGACCCATTGCTTGGTCTCCTCGTTGGAATACACCTGATGCAACGGCCACACCGGGCATTTGTCCGGGTCACCCGGGTCGGAGCGGCGGACACGCGCCGGGTCGGTTGGCATGGTGCGGATTTTCTTGCTGACGCTGGCTTCATCCTCGCGCAGTGTGATGGTGTTGTCGTAGGATTTGGACATTTTCTGCCCGTCCAGCCCGGGCATTTTCGATGCGGCGGTGAGCATCGCGCGCGGCTCGGACAGGATCATCTTGCCGCCGCCTTCCAGGTAGCCGAACAGACGTTCGCGGTCGCCGTGGCTCAGGCTCTGCTGCTCGTCCAACAAGGATTTGGCGGATTCCAGCGCCTCATCGTCGCCTTGCTCCTGGAAGCGGGTGCGCAGCTCGGCATACAGCTTGGCCTTTTTCCCGCCAAGTTTTTTGACTGCCGCTTCGGCCTTTTCCTCAAAGCCGGGTTCGCGTCCATAGATGTGGTTGAAGCGGCGCGCAATCTCGCGGGTGAATTCGATATGCGGTACCTGATCCTCGCCTACCGGCACTTGGGTAGCGCGGTAAATCAGGATGTCCGCGCTTTGCAGCAACGGGTAGCCGAGGAAGCCATAAGTGCTCAAGTCTTTATCGGAGAGTTTTTCCTGCTGATCCTTGTAGGTCGGCACGCGCTCCAGCCAGCCCAGTGGAGTAATCATCGACAGCAGCAAATGCAGCTCGGCATGTTCCGGCACCCGTGACTGAATGAACAGCGTGGCTTGCGCAGGATCGACTCCCGCTGCCAGCCAGTCCACCACCATGTCCCACACGTTTTGCTCGATAATTTGCGGCGTATCGTAATGCGTGGTCAGCGCATGCCAGTCGGCCACGAAGAACAGGCATTCGTATTCGTGCTGCATCTGTACCCAATTCTTCAACACCCCGTGGTAATGCCCCAGATGCAAACTTCCGGTGGGGCGCATTCCCGATAACACACGATCAGCAAACATATTTTTTAAAGCCCAAATAGAAACGAAATCAATTTAAACATCAGGTTCACCAGCGGCGAGAGTATCAAACTTAACACCGGCGTAATCGCCAGAAAGATCAGGATGAACATGCCGTACGGCTCGATCCTCGCCAACTGGAACGCCTGGCGGTGCGGCAGCAGGCTGACCGCAACTCGTCCGCCATCCAGCGGCGGCAACGGCAACAAATTCAGCACCATCAACACGACGTTGATTCTAATCCCCCATTCAGCCATACCCAACAATGGCTCGGCAAAATAACTGCCCGGAAACAGCCCCGTCATTTTATAGAGCAATGCCCAGCTCAGCGCCATGAATAAATTTGCAGCCGGTCCGGCAATCGCCACCCACAGCATGTCCTGCTTGGGGCGGCGCAATGCGGCAAAATTGACCGGCACCGGCTTGGCCCAGCCGAACAGGATGCCGCCCAGCCACAGGGTAAGCAGCGGGAACAGGATCGTGCCGACCGGATCGATGTGGCGCAGCGGGTTCAGGCTGATGCGCCCCTGCTGATACGCAGTCATGTCGCCGAAATGGCGTGCTACATAGCCGTGCGCCGCTTCGTGCAGCGTGATGGCAAACAGCACCGGGATCGCGACGAGAGAAATGGTTTGGATTAATTGATCGACTTGCATTATTCCTCGATTCCAAAAGGTGTGATATCGCCCTTGCCGCGGCGCAGCAATATCGGCCTATCGCCGGTCAAATCGATCACGGTGGTAAAGTCCGAGCCTACTGCACCGCCGTCAATCACCAGATCGACTTGCTTTTCCAGTAATTCGCGAATCCGTTCGGCATCATTCAGCGGCCATTCCTCATCCGGCAATATCAGCGTGGAACTGGACATCGGCTCACCCAGCTCTTCCAGCAGCGCCAATGCCACCGGATGATCTGGGATACGGATGCCGATGGTGCTGCGCTTGGGATGCTGCAAACGTTTCGGCACCTCCTTGGTCGCCTCCAGTATGAAGGTGTAGCTGCCCGGCGTGTTGCTTTTCAACAAACGGAATTTCGCGTTGTCCACACGCGCATAGCGCGAGATTTCCGACAGGTCGCGGCACATCAGCGTCAGGTGATGCTGTTCGTCCAATTGGCGTATCTGGCGGATGCGCATCACGGCATCCTTGTCGTCCAGATGGCAGCCCAGCGCGTAGCATGAATCGGTGGGATATACCACGATGCCGCCATCGCGCAGCATTGCCGCCGCCTGGCGGATCAGGCGCGGATTGGGGTTGTCCGGGTGTATGGTAAAAAATTGCGCCATGGTTAATGCTCCTCCCCTGATAAGGGGAGGCTGGGAGGGGTTGCCTCCCATAGCTGCCACACCGGCGTGCAACCCAACGGGAAATCCGGCATCCGCCCCATATCCCGGTAACTCTCGCCCGGGCCGTGAAAATCCGAACCGCATGAACACAGCAAGTTGAATTCCGCGGCATAACGCGCAAACTCGGCATACTGCTCCGGGGTATGGCTGCCGCTCACTACCTCGATCGCCTGCCCGCCGCACTTGACGAACTCGGCCAGCAGCTCATGCATGGTCTGTTTGCCCATGCTTTTGCGCCCGTTCATATAGCGGCCGGGATGCGCCAGTACCGCCACGCCGCCACTGCCGCGCACCCAGTTCACCGCATCCGCCAGCACCGTCCATTGGTGCGGCACATAACCCGGCTTGCCCTTCACCAGATAACGGTTGAACACGCTCTTTACATCCTTGCAATGGCCGGTTTCGACCAAGTGGCGCGCAAAATGGGTACGACCGATCATGTTGGGGTTTTCCGCATAGCGATACGCGCCTTGCAATGCGCCGCCTATGCCAACCTTTGCCAGCGACTCGGCCATTTTCCGGGCGCGCTCGCCACGCCCACTGCGCACGTTGCGCAACCCTTCCGCCAGTGGCGGGTAAGCCGGATCGATGCCCAGGCCAACAATATGCACAGTGTGAGTGCGCCATGTCACGGAAATTTCCACGCCGTTGATGAAGGTCATGCCGTGCTGTGCGGCAGCAGCACGCGCCTCATCCAGCCCATCCATGTCATCGTGATCGGTCAGCGCCAGCACCTTCACGCCGCGCTCGGCAGCGCGATGCACCAATTCGGCCGGGGTAAGCGTGCCGTCGGAAATGCTGGAGTGGCAATGCAGGTCGTAGTCCAGCATCAGATTTCTGCGGTTGTTCCGCTTCCCTTCTTCATGGCTTTCCCCTCCTCGGCGCGCTTGCGGCGCACTTCCTTGGGGTCGGCGATCAGCGGGCGGTAAATTTCGATACGATCCTTGTCGCGCAGCACGGTATCCGGCTTGGCCAGCTTGCCGAAGATGCCCAGCTTGTTGGCGGCCAGATCGATCTCGGGATACTTTTCGAGTATGCCGCAAAGCCTGATGGCTTCCGCAACCGTTGCTCCTTCAGGCAACTGTTGCCTAAACAGCATTTGCTCATCGGGCAGGGCATATACCACTTCGATATTGATCTTGCCGCTCATATGTTCGCATAAACCTTTTCTGCACGATGGATGAAAGCATCCACAAAACTATTGGTAATGTAATGGAACACCGGCCCGACCAGTTTTTCCAGCAGCTTGCTGGAAAACTCATAGTGCAGACGGAATTCTATCTTACAGGCTGAATCGCCCAGCGGAATAAACCGCCAATGGCCGTCCAGATGCTGAAACGGCCCATGCTGCAAAGTCATGTCGATCTGATGCGGCGGCGTGCGCACGTTTTCGGTGGTGAAATGCTGTTTGATATGGTGATAATCGATGTGCACCGTGGCATGCACCGTCATATCCTCCAGCTCGGAAACGCTCGCTCCGCCGCACCACGGCAGAAACTGCGGGTATTCCTCCACACGATCCACCAGATTGAACATCTGCTCCGCGCTGTGTGGAACCAGTACCGTTTTTTCTACTAATGCCATTGCCAGTCTAAAGTTGCAAAACCAAAGGCTGGTAGAATAGCCGAACACACCGCAAAACTCACCTGCTATGAGCATTATCCAGAACAAAAAAGCCTTTCACGATTATTTCATCGAGGAAAAATACGAGGCCGGCATCATGCTGGAAGGCTGGGAAGTCAAGGCCATCCGCGCCGGGCGCGCACAACTCAAGGAGGCATATGTCACCGTAAAAGACGGTGCGCTGTACCTGTTCGGCTCACACATCAGCCCGTTGCTAAATGCTTCCACGCACATCCATCCCGACCCGGTACGCACCCGCAAGCTGTTGCTGCACAAGCAGGAAATTGACAAGATCATCGGCAAGGTGCAGCGCGCCGGCTACACCCTGATGCCGCTGGACATGCACTACAAGAACGGTCGCATCAAACTGGAAATCGGCCTCGCCAAGGGCAAAAAACAGCATGACAAGCGCGCAACCGAGAAAGAAAAAGATTCCAAACGTGAAGCTGCTCAGGCCATGAAAAAGGAACGCCGCTAGTCAGGCAGCGCGCTTGCGGCGCAGGCTCACATGAGCGCAGCGAATGTTAAGCTCGCAACGCGAGCGGCTGGAGCCATAAAAGAGCAGCCGAAAAAGAACGCGAAGGAAAGATGGAAGCACAGCAAGCCATGAAGAAGCTGCGACGTGGGTAACCCACTGGTTGCATCCCCTCTCCCGCAGGCGGGAGAGGGCTAGGGTGAGGGTAAGCACAACGGAACTGCCACCATGAAAACACTTGCCCGCTTTTTCTCGTCTTCACTGCCCTGATTTCCGCCACAGCCTTTGCGCAACCGACAGGAGCAACCATGTCCACTGCTGATCACGCCAAACAACAAGCCGCCTATCTCTCAGGCGGCTGCTTCTGGGGTATGGAAGAGCTGGTGCGCCAGATTCCCGGCGTGCTGACCACCGAAGTCGGCTATACCGGCGGCAACACGCCGGATGCGACCTACGAGCAAGTGAAGGCCGGCACCACCGGCCATGCCGAATCGCTGAAAATCGTGTTCGACCCGCAACGGCTCACTTACCGCCATCTGCTGTTCGAGTTCTTCCGCATGCACAACCCGACCACGAGCAACCAGCAGGGCAACGACATCGGCACGCAATACCGTTCGGCGATTTTCTATATCACTGAAGAACAAAAACGCACCGCCGAGGAAGTCATCAAGACCGTGGAGGTCTCCGGCGACTGGAAAGCCAGAGTCGTCACCGAAGTCACACCGTTCAAGGAGTTTTACCGCGCCGAGGAATATCACCAGAAATATCTGGTCAAGCATCCACGCGGCTATACCTGCCACTATGTCAGACAGCTTGATTTAGGGGAGGGCAAGTGAATCCCATTTTGTTTTAGAAGATCAAACTCATTCACTGGTATCGGCTTAGAAAAGTAGTAACCTTGTCCGTAGCGACAGCCCATTTGCCTTAGCAGGGAAATCTGGCATTCGTTCTCAACACCCTCGGCAACCACCTGCAATCCAAGAGCATCTGCCATGGCGATGATCGCCTGAACGAGCACTCGGTCATTGGTTTCTTCATTCATGTCATGTATGAAGGACCTGTCCACTTTCACCACATCGATCGGGAAGCGCTTCAAATAAGATAGGGATGAATAGCCAGTGCCAAAATCGTCCATATAAACACGGAAACCAGCATCACGTAGTTCCTTAAGCCAATTTACCCCCTTGGCGATATCCGATAACAGCACTCCCTCGGTTATCTCCAGAGCGAGCGCACTCGTAGAAAGGCCATAGCGTTTCAGCATCTCCAAAATCAGCTCGGGTGGAAGAGCATCAGGAATCTGGCGGGCTGACACGTTGATGGACAAATAGAGTTGTTGCCCTGCGGCCTGCCAGACCGATAGCTGCCGACATGCTGCTTCCAACACCCAGAGGCCAATGTTACAAATGAAATCCGTTTTTTCCGCTAAAGGAATAAAAGCATCTGGCGGTACCAGCCCTCGAGTTGGATGTTGCCAGCGAACTAGTGCCTCTGCACCGGCTATGCGGCCTTCCTCAAAATCAATGATGGGCTGATAGAAAAGCCGAAGCTCATCACGCTGTATAGATTGATGTAACTCTGTTTCCAGCTTGCGATGCTGTTCCGCCGTCACCACCATCTCTGGCATGAAGAATTGGAAATCTTTACCCACAGTAGTCTTGGCATAGGACAGCGCAAATTCGGCACTGCGCAACAATGATGGTAGATCTGTGCCATCGATGGGGTAAAAAGCGATACCAATGTTACAACCGGGCACAATTGGCGTTTCGTTGATTTCGATAGGTTGGCGGGAAGCACAAGTGATACGCATAGCCACACTTTCCGCGGTTTCATGTGTGGAAACACCGTGCAAAACAACAGCGAACTCATCGCCACCATGCCGTGCCAGCAAGTCCGTCTTTTTGATGCACCCCATCAAGCGTGAAGCAGCGACCTTCAGCGTCTGATCTCCCGCCGGCATTCCCATCGACTCATTGATCCGCTTAAACCCTTTAATATCCACCAGCATCAAGGCCCATGGCTCCCCGTGCCTGCGCCGGATAGCGTCTGATAAGTGGTGTTCCAGTCCGAGGCGGTTGGGAAGGCCGGTAAGCGCATCCGTTACCACCATTCGCAAAGCGGTAGTTTCCGATTGTTTAACGTGGGTCACATCGCTGACAATCCCCTGCACCTGGTCGTTACCGATGGCAGTGAGGATTACGTTCAACCAGCAAGGTTCCTCTGCATCCAGCTTCAAATCGACAGACTGATTGGTGCCGGTCTTGACGCAGACCTCGATTGTTTCCATCAAACGCTCATAATCACGCCATGGGATATGTGCAAGTTCATGCGACTGACCATGTTCATCGACCGGGAAATGCGTCAGAAGAACAAATGAACGATTGAATGAGGAAATATGTCCGTCCACACCGGCGATAAAAATACCTGATCCGGCATTATCGAAAATACTGTGGTACTTTTGCTCGTTGATTCCTTGCTGAATATGAAGCTGGCGCTCATTCTGCAAAGCGTCAACCAATATTCCAGCCAAATTATTTATATCGTCGGTCAGTCGTGCAATTTCATTCCCCTCATGTCCCTTCGGCGACAGCAACTTTTCACCGGCTGCAGCATCAATACTGTGCAGGTTGTTCGACAATGCCCTGATGGGGCGAACGACAAAATAAAGAACGATAAGCACGATAGCAGCGGCAACGAAAAACAGCTGCAAGGCCAGCAAAGAAACTGTGAAATAGACTTTTTCCCGCACCAGGCGATTGATTTCCTGGGCATCTGGCTCCATCTTGATTTCGCAGATGACCTTGTCCTTACTGAAGGGTGACATGATCTTTCTGGAAATTGCTTGAACCATCGGCTCGTGCGTGGTGTCAGCGCGATACGAACCGGCGCGTTCGCCACGCGCCAATTCCTTGTCGGCAGTCCGCACCATCACACTGGACAGCTCATGGTTCTTCAACATGCCGGACACAAGCTCCGCCGCCAATTGCTTGTCCTCAACAAAGCAGGCGACGCTGGCCGTGCTTTCGACGGTATCCAGCAGCTCATCCATATCCCTGGCTAAATTTTTCCGTGTATCGTCAGCAGTAACAAAGGCGACAATCAGAATAAAAATCGCACTGACACAGAAAGCCGTCCCTACAATGCTAATTGTTGTTCCGAACAGAATGCCTTTGCGGAATGGGTTAATCATTCGGAATGGAGTTCGAATATGATTTTCACCGAAGGTATGACCTTGCTTCTGGCCACATAACCCACTGCACTGCGATTATCGGCGACCATCTGCATTGCTTCCTCCTGGCTATGAGCCAGGTTCGGCGGCGAAGCCCGGCCTGAAAAAATGAGGCGTGCCCAATAGGCGTTGATCTCGCTCACGCTCTTGCCGGTGAGCCGTGAGTAAAATTGCTCCCTCTCAAGCGACGTGCCGGGCAAATCCAGCGGCAATGCAGTTACGCCGAAAGATAGTTGCCGGTTACGCCCAAGAAAAATATTTATGACCTCTTCGCGGCTCAGTTTATTCACACCGATATTCTGGTTCACGATGACGACGATATCATCCGCAGCAGCCGCAATTGCAGGGATGACGACGAAGCAGCAAACAAGAAAATAGCGGCGCAGCATGGTTAGCGTGAAACTCGCGCAGCGAATCGTTTGCCCCTTCCCCCGCAAGCGGGGGGAGGTTGGGATGATAACCAGCCACTTGGCTGCTGTTCTTAGGCAGCCTAGTGGAATGGCTAGGAGTTTCCTCAGGGAAACGGGCATGGCGGGTTTCATTATCGGAGGCGGGATATTTGCCATGACCGTTAGAATACCTTGTCGTAACTCAAGGTAAGCAGCCGCGCATCGCCGTACCGCGGGGCCCAATTTGCCCCACCCTGGTCTTTCTGGCTGTCGAGTTGTACCTTGATGTCGCTTGTGTGCGTCAAGTTATAGCGCAGCGTGAGTGACCGGCTTGTATGGTTCTCTTGCCCTTGCGGATCTCCGCCATTTACCACGACTGCTTCACCGCCATAGTGCGACGCTGTCGCCATCAACTGCCACTCACCGAAGCGATGGCCGATACCCACGAGTTGTGCGTAATCTTTATAGGTGGCGCCCGGACGATTAATGTAGAGTAACTCGCTGCGAAAGATCCAGTCACCGGGGTCCATATTAAGGGCGATACCGTAAATATTTTGGCGCGTCCCATTACTAGGCAAAGAGGGGTCGGTGGCCGGCACGTAATTCTGTGAGGCATCATTCCATATCGTGAAACTCTCCCTCTGGGTATCCGATTGGATATAGGCCAGGCGTGTCTCGAACCAATCCTTGGCAAGGGTTAAATCGCCGCCAATTATGTTGTTCAATTTGACGCGAGTTCGACTTTGCTTGCCGTTGTAAATTTTCCAGTACCCGCTGTCTCTGACATTCTCATTGCCGGCAAGCGCATTGATGGTCGCAGCCCAATCTCCCCATCGTGCCTGGTGCCGTATGTTCACTCCGTTGTAATTGACCGTCTCCCATCCATAGAATTGGGGCGGCAAGTGCGTCCACGGCAGTGCAAAGCCAACGTCCTGGATATCGGAATAATAAAACATCGGCAAGCGCTTGCGCCCGAACTGAATTGCAGTGCTATCCGTCAATTGATAGGAACCGTATAGCCATTCAAGGTCGATGTTTCCGTTTCGGGCACCACGAGCTACCGCCTGTGCAGTCACCGAAAAGTTGGCGTTCGGCACGGTAGCCGTTCCCTGAAGCCCCAGCTTGGAGTCTTGCCCCCACTGCAATCCGTTCCGTCCATCATAGACAGCGCCTTGAGCGTAGTCTGCTGTAAAACACGGGCAATTGCGATCAAGTACTGCGGCACGGGTTCCGCCCAGCATCTTGCCAACACCCACAGTCAAAAAACCGGAGCCGGAAAACTCAATACCACCAATCTGCTCACCATGAGCGACAGGTACTGCGAACATGGCTGCAAAGAACATCAGTATCCGGTAGGTTTCCTTAAGGTGCATAGAGATTCTCCAATTTGATCACTGACCGCGGGGGTATGGCCTCCACAAACCAAAAAGTATTGCGCATCAATTGCTCGTTTTAACGAAGTTGCATCCAGGTAAAAGCCGCGCCGATTCTATTCCTCTACCAACCTATTTAACAATAGACCGAATTATCTATGCAATAAGGCCTAGTGAAGTTTTTGGGTCACATCCACTTATTTGTTCTACCTTCCCCCCCATACCATCCCGATCACTACCACAGCTACGGTCAGCAGCCCAAGGGCTAAATTAACTGCGACCAGTCTGCGGATCTTGCCCAATATTTCTCCCGCCTCTTTCCAGCGCTGTTTGGCGACATGCAGGCTGAACGGCACGTAGCAGGCGAAAAATACATAGCCAAAGATCGCCATCATCGCCAGTCCCGATGCCAGCATGATGTGCACATGTCGTGTCGTGTGGGCGATGCCGCCGTACAGGTAAACCAGGTAAAAGCCCGTGACCAGAATTGCGCCGGCTGCGCCCCATACCCAGTTGAAGAAACGGCGGAACACCGCGTCCAGCAGCCTGAGGCGTTGCGGCGGTTCGAGCGTTTCAGCGGCTGCGGGACGCAGCACCATATGCGCGAAGAACATGCCGCCGACCCAGATCAGGACGGCCAGGAGGTGAATGAGCTTGAACAGGGTCATGTGTTATCGGCCGGTTGTTGGTTGGGCAGTACGATACCTCAAAAGCGCCCCCCTCTCCTATAGAAGCTCGCGCACCGGTTTGAAACTCCGGCGGTGCACCCCGGACACGCCGTGTTCGCGCAATGCAGCAAGGTGCGCGGCGGTCGGATAGCCCTTGTGCTCGGCAAAGCCGTAAAGCGGATACTGTTCGTGCAGTTGCAGCATCAGTTCGTCGCGCGCGGTCTTCGCTAGAATCGATGCGGCGGAGATCGCCGCGACCTTGCTGTCGCCCTTGACGATGGCTTGGCTGGGGATGCCGGTCTGCGGGCAATGCAGGCCATCCACCAGCACCTGCTGTGGCGCTATCTGCAACGCCAGCACGGCGCGACGCATCGCCAGCAAGGTGGCCTGCAGAATGTTGAGCCGGTCGATCTCATCCACTTCAGCCCAGGCCACCGCCCAGGCCAAGGCACGTTCGCGGATGATCGGGGCAAGTTGGTCGCGTTGTCGTTCGGAGAGTTTTTTGGAATCGGCCAGCCCTGCGATGGGGTTGGCCGCGTCGAGGATCACCGCCGCCGCACTCACCGGCCCGGCCAATGGGCCGCGCCCGGCTTCATCCACGCCACAGATCAAGATAATCGATTGAGTGATTTTCCCTCTCCCCTGCCCCTCTAGATAAAACAACTAGCCATTCGACTAGGCTGCCTGAAACCGCAGCCAAGTCGCTGGTTATCCCACAAGCGGACGAGGGAATTCATATTATTGGCAGATATGGCAGGATGGCCGCCGCGGCTTTCTGCGCGGTATTCTGGCGCAGCGTTTGATGCAGCGCGCGGAATGTCTCTTCGAGCTGCATCACGGCATCCTTATCATTGACCAGATTGAGCAATGCCTGGGCGAGATTCTCCGGCGTGGCATCTTCCTGGATCAGTTCCGGCACAACAAAGCGTTCGCACAGGATATTGGGCAGGCCGAAATAAGGTTGATAGCGTTTGCGCTTGATCATCCACCACGAGAATGCCGGCATCTTGTAGGTGATGACCATCGGCCGTTTGAGCAGGGCGCATTCCAACGTGGCCGTACCGGAGGCCACCAGCGCAATATCGGCGGCGATCATCGCATCCTGCGCATGGCCGAACAGCAGCGTCATCGGCAGTTGCTGCGCATCGCAATCGTAGAGCGCCTGGTCAAAAATACCGCGCGTCTCGCGGCTGATCAGCGGCACCAGAAAGCGCGCATCGGGTATCTGCTGCAGAATCAGCCTAGCGGTCTCGATGTAGGTGTGCGCGAGATATTTTACTTCGCTCTGGCGGCTGCCGGGCAGGAAAGCAAATATCCTGGCTTGCAGCGGGATGCGCATCGTCTCGCGCATCTCGGTGCGCCTGGGTTGATCCGGCAGCATGTCGGCAAGCGGATGCCCGACATAATCGACCGGAATGCCGGCTTGCTGGTAGAGCCTGGGTTCATGCGGAAACAGCGCGAGCATATGCGATACCGCGCGCTTGATCTTGTTGATGCGCTCGCCGCGCCACGCCCAGATCGACGGGCTGACGTAGTGGACAGTGGGAATGCCGCTAGCCTTGAGCGCGAGTTCCAGGTCGAGGTTAAAATCCGGTGCGTCCACTGCGATGAACAAGTCCGGGCGATTGGTCAAAAAATACTCGCGCAGCCTGCGGCGGATGTCGACGATTTCGCGATAGTGGCGCAACACCTCGACATAGCCGCGTACCGCCAGTTTTTCCATCGGGAACAATATGTTCATCCCGGCCGCCTGCATCTTCGTACCGCCGATACCGACAAACTCGACATCGGGGCGCGCTTCCTCCAAGGCTGCCATCAGGTGGCTGCCAAGCAGGTCGCCGGAGGCTTCGCCCGCGACGATGCCGATTACGACTTTCTTTTGCGACATTGGGTTACCTCAACGAACGATGCCGCGATCCGATGTGGCGAGAAAGTCGGCCAGCGACTGCAACTCGGCATGTTCCGCCAGTTGCGACCCGATGACGGCTTTTGCTTCATCCAGGCTCAGACCGGACTTGTACAGCGTCTTGTAGGCGCGTTTGATTGCCATGATCCCCGCACTGGAAAAACCGCGCCGCTTCAGCCCTTCGGCGTTGATGCCATGCGGCGCACTGGGATTTCCGGAAGCCAGCACATAAGGCGGCACGTCCTGCAACAGAATCGTACCCATGCCGGTGATGATATGTGCACCGATTTTGACGAACTGATGCACCACGGTGAAGCCGCCGAGGATCGCGTAATCGCCAACCTCCACGTGCCCGGCCAGTTGCGCGTTGTTGGCAAAAATGGTGTGGTTGCCGACCTGGCAGTCGTGCGCCAGATGCACGTAGGCCATGATCCAGTTGTGATTGCCGACACGCGTCACACCGGTATCCTGCGCGGTGCCGAGATTGAAAGTGCAGAACTCGCGAATAGTGTTGTAGTCGCCGATTTCCAGCCGTGTCGGCTCACCGGCATATTTCTTGTCCTGCGGAATTTCGCCCAGCGAACAGAACTGAAAAATGCGGTTATGCTGGCCGATGCGCGTGCGCCCGTTGATCATTACATGCGGGCCGATCACCGTACCCGCGCCGATCTCGACATACTCGCCGATGATGGAATACGCGCCCACCTCGACGTCGTCGGCAAGCTTCGCGTCCGGATGGACAATGGCGGTCTGGTGAATCATGAATACCTCTTGAAATACAAAATCACGCCACTGATTTCACGGTGCACATCAACTCCGCTTCGGCGGCCAGTTGCCCGTCGACCTCGGCCTTGGCACTGAACTTGAACACTCCGCGCATGCTGCGCGTCAGCGACACCTTGATGACCAACTGATCGCCGGGGCTGACCGGACGCTTGAAGCGCGCGCCGTCAATGCCGGCGAAGTAATACACCGAATTATCGTCCGGCTTGCTGCCCATGGATTTGAACGACAGCAATGCAGCGACCTGCGCCATCGCCTCGATGATCAGCACACCGGGCATCACCGGGTGGTGCGGATAATGGCCTGGGAAAAACGGTTCGTTGATCGTGACGTTCTTCAACGCGACGATATCCTTACCCGGTTCGACCGACAACACGCGATCCACCAGCAGAAATGGGTAGCGATGCGGCAGGTGTTCGAGGATGGCGTGGATGTCCATTTGTGTACTCATCAGTCTTCCCCTTTTAATAATGCCCGTTTTGATGTTTCAGAATTAAGGATTTTAAGCTCCTGTTCCAAAGTCTTGACGCGTTTCACCAGATCGTCGAGGTGCCGCAGGTGCACTGCGTTCTTGCGCCAGTCTTCGGTCTTGCCGAACGGGAAAATGGCCGCATAGGAACCGGCTTCGCGGATGGATTTCCCGACCAGCGTGTGCGCGGCGATCTCGACGTGATCGGCCAGTTGCAGGTGCCCCAGGATCCGCGCGCCGCCGCCGATCAGACAATAGCGCCCGATCACCGCGCTGCCGGCGATTCCGGCACATCCGGCGATCGCGGTATGCGCGCCGATGCGCACGTTATGCGCGACCTGTATCTGGTTGTCCAGCTTCACCCCGTCTTCGATCACCGTGTCGTCCAGCGCGCCGCGGTCAATGGTGGTGTTTGCGCCGATCTCGACATCGTTGCCGATCACCACGCGGCCGATTTGCGGAATCTTGATCCAGCGCCCCTCATCCATCGCGATGCCGAAACCGTCCGAGCCGATCACCGCGCCGGAATGCGCAATCAGGTTATCGCCGATCACGCAGTTGTGATAAACCACCACATGCGGGTACAGCCTGGCATGGCTGCCGATGACCGTATTCGCACCAATGCAGCAGCCCTCGCCGATTATTGAATGAGCGCCGATCGTCGCACCCACGCCGATTACCGCCATTGCAGCGATACTGGCCGTCGGGTCGATCTGCGCGCCCACGCCGACGACTGCGCCGGGATGTACGCCCGGCTTGGCTTCCGGTAATGGATTAAGCAAGGCCGAGACCCTGGCGAAATAGGCATAGGGATTATCCGAGATGATGCGCGGCAGATCGGTTGCCTCCACATCCGCCTCGCCGAGAATCACCGCGCCGGCCCGGGTGCCGGCAAGCTGCGTACGATATTTACTGTTGGTGAGAAAGCTGATGTGGTTTGGCTGCGCCTTTTCCAGCGTGGCAATCTGGGAAACACACACCCCGGCGTCCCCCAGAACGCGCCCGCCAAGCTGTGCCGCGATGTCAGCCAACCGATAGGGAATATTCATCCTGCGTATCGCTTATTTGCTATCCTTGCCGCTGTCAGTTTTCTCGCTGGCGAGATACTTGATCACCTTGTCGGTGATATCTATTCTGGGGTTGCGATATACCGCTTCCTGCAGGATTAGGTCGTATTTTTCCGCTTCGGCAATCGCCTGGATCGCCTTGTTGGCATGTTCCAGCACGATGGCCAGCTCTTCGTTTTTGCGCAAATTCAAATCTTCGCGGAACTCGCGCTGCATGCGCTGCAAATTCACGTTCAGGCCGGTCAATTCGCGCTCCTTGTTGCGGTGATCGGCATCCGGCAACGTGCTGCCATCCTTCTCCAGCAGAGCCTGCAGTTCTTTCGCCTGTTTCATCAGCTTCTTGATTTCCTGATCGCGCCCGGAAAATTCCTTCTCAATCTTTTTTTCCGCCTTCACCGCCGGCGCAGACTCACGCAACACACGCTCGGTGTCCACCACGCCCACCCTGAAATCCGCGGCCTGCGCCGCTCCCGCGCCCAGCAATACAGCCAGCATGCATGCTTTTATCATTCTCTTCATTACTTACTCCTTACACGTTATAACCAGCAACTCAGTCGGCATTGTTTCCGTCCTGGTCGATTGGCTGGCAATATCATCTAACCAGCGACTCAGATAATGTTTATTATTATCCTAGTCGAATGACTAGTTGTTTCATCATAAGTAGTGGCTTGCCAGCGTTCTTTGCTGGTTTAGCCAATACTTAGTAGTTCTATCAGAACATTGAGCCCAAGTTAAACTGGAATTTCTGCAACTTGTCCACCGGCTGCTTATTAAGTGGCACAGCATAACTGAATTTGATCGGCCCCATCGGAGATATCCAGGTAAATGCCGCGCCGGCAGAATAGCGCAATCCGGCGCTGCCCGGCAGATCGCCAGGACCATAGACCGCGCCCGCATCAATAAATCCGCTCATGCGCACCGATTTCTCCTTAACTCCCGGAATCGGCATCAGCAACTCCGCATTACCGACTATGCGCTTTGTGCCGCCCAGCGCTTGATCGTTGAGATCACGCGGACCCAACGAATTGGAATCATACCCTCGCACCGAGCCGGTACCACCGGCATAAAAATTCTTGAAGAACGGCATGGGCTTGCCACCGTAACCGCCTGCGACACCGGCTTCGCCATTCAGCAGCAGGGTGATATCGCTGTTCACCGGGTGAAACCACTGATGCTGGTAATTCAGCTTGTAATAGCGCATGTCAAATACCGGCAGGGCAATTTCCGCGAAGGCACGTTGTACTGTACCTTGTGTGGTGTAGATCACGCTGTCGCGGCTATCCCTGCCCCAGCCGATTGTCCCCAACAAATTCCTGTTGGACGCACCAAAAGTATTGACGTACTGTATCAAACGCGCCGGGGGATTGGTCAACAACCCCAATTGGGTACTTTCAAACGCCAAGCCATAACTGATCGACTCATCCTCACCTATCGGCACGCCGAAACGCACGCCACCACCCAAGGTATGGGATGAGTATTGGCTCACCGCTGTACTGCTCGAATCGGTATTACGTTTATAAACATCAAAACCGCGGCTCACACCGTCATCGGTGAAATACGGGTTGGTATAAGAAAGCGAATAAACCTGATTGACCTTGCTGGTATTGATTTGCGTCGCAACATGGTTGCCGCTGCCGAATATGTTGGCTTGTGTCACACCGGCCGTCAGTGATATTCCTTCGCCGTTGGAAAAACCCGCACCTACCGAAATATTACCCGTGGATTTCTCTTTTACCGAGACGGTTACATCCATTTGATCCGTGGTGCCTTGCACCGGAGGAGTTTCCACATCGACTTCGGCAAAAAAATCCAACTTATCCACGCGCTGCTTGGACTTCTTGATTTTTTCCATATCGAACCACGCACCCTCGACTTGGCGAAACTCGCGGCGGATGACCTCATCGCGCGTCTTGTCGTTGCCCGCGATATTGATGCGGCGTATATACACGCGCTGCCCTGGATCGACCACGAAATTGAAGGCCACCTGATGCTTTTCCTTATCCAGTTCAGGGATCGCATTCACATTGGCAAAGGCGTAGCCTTCCTGCCCCAGGCGCTCGCCAACCTTCTTGCTGGTTTCGGTCAATGCCTTGCGCGAGAAAGTATCGCCCGCCTTTACCTGGATAAGTTTTTCAACTTCTTCTTTTGCGATCAAGGTATTGCCGGATACCCCCGTCCTGGAGACCGTGTATTTCTCGCCCTCGGTGATATTGATAGTGATGTAAATGTCTTTCTTGTCCGGCGTAATCGAGACCTGTGTAGAATCGATGTTGAACTCCAGATATCCGTTGTCCATATAGAACGAGCGCATGGCCTCCATGTCGGCTGACAGCTTCTGCTTGGAATATTGGTCGTTCTTGCTGAACCAGCTCATCCAGTCCGGCGTGCTGAGCTTCATCATGTCCAGCAACTCATCTTCCTTATAGGCACGATTGCCGACCAGGTTGATTTGCTTGATCTTGGAGACTTCGCCTTCCGCCACATTGAATACGATGCCGACACGGTTACGCTCCAGTTCGGTGACGGTAGTCGTAACGCTCACACCATATTTGCCGCGCGCCACATACTGTCGCTTCAGTTCCTGGGTAGCCTTGTCCAGTGCGCCCTTGTCGAAAATGCGCGCCTCGGCCAACCCGGCGTATTTCATATTATCTTTGAGCTGATCCTTCGGAAAGTCCTTGATGCCATTGAGCTCGATACTGGCTATCGAAGGACGCTCACGCACCAGCACAATCAGCACGCCCTGCTCGACTTCCAGGCGCACATCCTTGAAGAATCCGGTGGCATACAGGGCGCGAAGCGCCGCCGCGGCCTGCTGGTCGTCAATGGTGTCGCCGACCTTGATCGGCAGGTAACTGAACACCGTGCCGGCTTCGGTGCGCTGAACGCCCTCGACGCGGATGTCCTTGACGGTGAACGGTTCAATTGCCCAGGCGGAAGACATGCAGAGCAGGGAAATCAGCCCCGCCAGTTTTTTTAATTTCATTTTCTAACCCGAGATTAGGCGATTAATATCGTTGTAGATGGCAAAGATCATCAGCGTGCCAAGCAGCGCGATGCCGATTTTCTGGCCGATTTCCCAAGCCTGCTC
>DASTNS010000023.1:0-6504 GCA_035720625.1 Gallionella sp.
TGAATGCCGCCACCGGCAAATTGACGCGCAGCAGCACCGCCAGCAGCGCGGCGGAAATCATCTGCAACGGCCCGGGAATCAGGCCGCAAAACAGGCCTACCGCCACCCCGCCCGCCACCGAGCGGCGATGCAGATGCCACAAGTTAGGGTGGTGCAACAAGCTGCCGAACGGCTTGAGCCAGCGATGGTTTTTCACCGTTTCGTGGTGCGGCAGGTATTTGCGGAAGAATTTGCGCATGGCTTCATTCTACCAGCCGCTCCGACCACGCAATTCCATAAAAGCGGTTGCCTCGTTTAAATATGAAATAATACGCAAACAATCCGCCTCATCAATAGCCAAACATGATATCCACCTCATTAAAGCGCTACGCTTACCTTTCCATTGCCGCCGCGCTCTCCACCATCCTGCTCAAGGGTGTGGCTTGGTGGCTGACCGGATCGGTCGGGTTGCTTTCCGATGCGCTCGAATCCTTCGTCAACCTGGCGGGGGCACTGATGGCGCTGGCGATGCTGTCGCTGGCGGAAGCGCCGGCGGACGACACCCATGCGCACGGCCACGGCAAGGCAGAGTACTTCTCCAGCGCCTTCGAAGGCTTTCTCATCCTGGTCGCCGCCGTCAGCATCGGCTATACAGCGGTAGATCGCCTACTCCACCCGCAGGCGCTTGAATCCGTCGGCATCGGGCTGGTGGTATCGGTGGCGGCCTCGCTCATCAACCTTGCGACCGCGCGCATCCTGATGACGGTGGGACGCAGGCACAACTCCATCACACTGGAAGCGGATGCCCACCATCTGCTTACCGACGTGTGGACTTCCGTGGGTGTGATTCTCGGCGTCGGACTGGTGTGGCTGACCGGCTGGCTCTGGCTCGACCCGGTCATTGCGCTTCTGGTGGCCGCGAATATCGTATGGACCGGCTGGCAACTGCTGCAGCGCTCCGCTTCCGGCCTGATGGACGAGTCGATTCCCGAGGAACAGATCAAGGCGGTCGAAGCCGTGCTGGAAGACTACCGCGGGCAGGGGCTGGATTTCCATGCCCTGCGCACCCGGCAAGCCGGCATGCGCGCCTTCGTCACGCTGCATGTCCTGGTGCCCGGGGCCTGGACAGTACAGCAAGGCCACGACTGGCTGGAAAGGATCGAGGCCGACATCATGCGTGCGGTACCCCGCGCCCATGTGACCACCCATCTCGAGCCGATGGAAGATCCCGTGTCCCTGTTTGATCAGACACTGGACCGCATCGCCTGAAAGAATTTGCGCTAATCCGGCACCTCAACCCATGAGTTTGCGTATATGCCGAGAGCTGCAACCGTGCGTCAGCAGCACAAAGCGAACCGCAGCAATAGCCGTAGCTATTGTGAGGATGAGTGACAAAGCTGATGGCGATGCAGGGCAGCTCGAACATAGCAAAACTTATGGGGTGAGGTGCTAGCATGGTCGTCTTCGCCATCTTCTTTGCGCTGGGCGTGTGGCTACTGCAGCAGCAGGCCGCGCTGCCGGATTTTGTGTGGGCATGGCTGCTGGTTTTCCCTTTTGCCCTTTACTTTTTGTTGCTGCGCCGCAGCAACCTGCCTGCCCGCGTCATCCGCACCCTGCTGCTTGCCGCCTTCGCCTGCGGAGCGGGTTTCTATCACGCCGCATGGCAGGCCGAACAGCGCCTTGCCGTGAGCCTGCCGGATGAATGGCAGGGGCGCGATGTCGAGGTGGTCGGTGTGGTTGCGGAACTGCCGCGCCATTACGAGCGCGGCTTGCGCTTCAACTTCGATGTGGAACAAACCGTCACGCCGCAAGCCAGCGTGCCGCAGCATATCTATCTCAGCTTCTATTCCGACGACAAGACAGAGCCACTCGAACTGAGAGCCGGGGAACGCTGGCGGCTCACGCTGCGCCTCAAGCAGCCGCACGGCGCGGCAAACCCGCACGGCTTCGATTTCGAAATATGGGCGCTGGAGCGCAACATCCGCGCGGTGGGTTATGTGCACAACAAGGGCGATAACCGGCGCATCGACGAACTGGCGGGCGGCTTCGGCTATCGCATCGAAACATGGCGCGAAACGGTACGCGATAAGTTCAATGCGACGCTCGGCAGTGCGCCTTATGCCGGGGTATTGAGCGCGCTGGCGATCGGCGACCAGAACAGCATTCCGCCGCAGCAATGGCAGGTGTTCACACGCACCGGCGTCAACCACCTGATGAGCATTTCCGGCCTGCATATCACCATGCTCGCCAGCCTCGCCTTTGCCGTCGCCTACTGGCTGTGGCGGCGCAGCACACGGCTGACTCTGTTCCTGCCCGCGCGCAAGGCCGCCGCGCTGGCCGCGTTGCTGGCAGCATTCGGCTACGCATTGCTGTCCGGTTTTGCCGTGCCCGCGCAGCGCACCGTGTATATGGTCGGCGCGGTCGCCGCCGCCCTGTGGCTAAACCGCAATTTTTCGCTCGGGCAGATCGTCTGCATCGCGCTGCTCGGCGTGCTGATCCCCGACCCGTGGGCGGTGATGTCGGCGGGCTTCTGGCTGTCGTTCGGCGCGGTCGCGCTCATCCTGTACGTAACGGCATACCGTATCGGGCGTAGCCATTGGTTAGCGGAATACGCCAACGTGCAATGGGCAATGGCCATCGGCCTGACACCGATGCTGCTGGGATTATTCCAGCAAGTCTCGCTGGTCTCGCCGATCGCCAACGCCATCGCGATTCCGTTGGTGAGCCTGGTCGTGGTGCCGCTCGCGCTGCTCGGCGCGGCATTGCCAATCGAGGCGCCGCTGTGGCTGGCGCATATCGCGATGGATGGCGCGATGCATTTCCTCGAATGGCTGAATGCCCTGCCGCAAGCGGTGTGGACACAGCACGCGCCGCCCGCATGGAGCGTTGTTGCCGCGATGCTGGGCGCATTGTGGATCCTGTTACCGCGCGGTTTCCCGGCACGCTGGCTGGGTTTTTTGCTGCTGCTGCCGATGTTCCTGAACAAGCCGGAACCTCCCGCGCAAGGCGCGCTGCGCCTGATCGTCTTCGACGTCGGGCAGGGTCTGGCCGTCGCCGCGCAGACCCGGCAGCACGCGCTGCTCTACGATACCGGCCCGGATTTTTCCGGCGAGGCCGACAGCGGCAACCGCATCCTGATCCCCACATTGCGCGCGCTCGGCATCGCCGAGCTGGACGGCCTGATCCTCAGCCACGACGACACCGATCACACCGGCGGCACCACCTCGATCATGCAAGCCATACCGATCGGCTGGATATCGTCTTCGCTGCCTGACACGCATCCGCTGCTGCAATCAGCCAACCATATGCGGCGCTGTCACGATGGCGAAAGCTGGAGCTGGGATGGTGTGCAATTCGAGATGCTGCACCCTGCATACGGCAACGACAGCGCGAAAAAACCGCACGACAACGACCAAAGCTGTGTGCTGCGCATCAGCGTTGGCAAACACAGCGTATTGCTGGCGGGGGACATCGAGAAGAATTCCGAAATACGCCTGCTCAGGCAATACGCCGATAAACTGTTCACCAGCCTGCTGGTCGTGCCGCACCACGGCAGCAAGAGTTCCTCGAGCGACGAATTTGTCGCCGCCACGCTGCCGGACTATGCGGTGTTCACCGCCGGCTACCGCAACCGTTTCGGTCATCCGAAGGAAGAGGTGCTGCAGCGCTACGCCGACAGCGGCGCGGAACTGCTGCGCTCGGATGAAGACGGCGCAATCCTGGTCGAAATGAACGCGCAGGGCCTGCAGGTGGAACGCTACCGTAAGACGCATCGCCGCTATTGGACGCAGACTGGCACGACTTTGCGCTAGCATGGCATTGAGCCTATACTAAAAACAGTCATGCTGACACGACAGACTGGCAGACGATTTGGAGCGAAGATATTTCTCTTCACATTTTAAAATGTCGGCATCAGAAATGCAGGGCGGGATTCCGTTTGATGGAAAGGCATATTGGCGATGACGATCAAGAAAATTTCCATTCTCGGCGGCTATGGCAGGGCCGGAAACCGGGACCCGGTCGACCGGGTTGACCTTGCAATGGGCGACGTGCTCAGCATCGTCGGCCCGACCGGCTCCGGCAAGACCGCCCTGATCAACGACATCGGCCTGTTCGCCGGCGAAAATACGCCGTCCAGAAGACGCATCCTGATCAATGATGCGGTTCCCTCTACCGAATTTCTGGATGACCCCTCCAAGAACCCAATCGCGCTGATCACGCAGCACACCAGTTTTCTGTCCGACCTGCCGGTACATAAATTCCTCGATATTCACGCCCGGATCAGGCACAGCGGGCGGGCCGGGTCGGTGGTCGAGGATACGCTCGAATTCGCCAATCAGTTGACCGGTGAGCCAATCATTGTCGACAGCGCAATGACCGAACTTTCCGGCGGCCAAAGCCGCGCGCTGTTGATCGCGGATGCCGTGATCATCGGAAATTCCCCAATCATCCTGCTGGATGAAATCGAGAACGCCGGCATCGACCGGGCAAAGGCTCTCGAATTGCTGCGGAAATACGAAAAAATCTTCATCTTCGTCACCCACGACCCGCATATCGCGCTGCTCTCGAATTACCGTATCGTGATGAAGGGCGGCGCGATGCAGGATGTCATTACCACCGGCGCCGAAGAGAAGCGGATCGCCGGGAAAATCGACCAGATGGGCAAGGTCATGGACGATCTGCGCGATAAGATTCGCGGCGGAGAACTCCTGATCGAAGAGGAGCTCCGGGTAATCATGGAGCTATCGAACCTGCAATCGATAAGCCAGAGATCAATATGAGGAGAGCCCATATGAGGTACGGGGGATGAAACTCGTCATGTGTGCCGGGCCGCCCACCAGCGGCAAGACGATGGTGCTGCGCCAGGTAACTCGCAGGCTGCTGGCAAAGGGGTGCCGGCTCGCCTACCTCAAGATCGACGTGCAGTTCGCGGATGAAGACGAGCTGTTCCAGACCGAGTTCGGCATTCCGGCGCGCAAGGTGTATTCCGGCGAACTGTGTCCGGATCACGCCGGGGTGCTGGTGCTGGGCGACGCGGTGAAATGGGCGATCAAGGAGGGGGCGGATACGCTGTTCGTGGAAACGGCTGGCCTGTGTCTGCGCTGCGCGCCGTATGTCGAGGGGTCGCTCGGCATCGTGGTGCTGGAGGCGACCAGCGGCATGAATCTGCCACGCAAGATCGGTGCGATGCTGACGCTCGCGGATATCGCGGTGGTCACCAAGATCGATCTGGTCTCCCAGGCGGAGAAGGAAGTGTTCCGCGCCAATATCATCGATGCGGCCGGCATCGATGTGCTGGAAACCGACGCGCTGCACGGCATCGGCATCGACCGCATCGCCGCAAGGGTCGAACGCGCGCAGGAGGTTGTGGAACCGATGATGCTCAGGGGCAGCCCCCCGATGGCGGTATGCACCATCTGCGCGGGGAAGAGGCAGATCGGCTCGGAACATCATTTCGGCGTGCTGCGCACGCTGGATTCTGACTTGTTCTACCGGGGGCAGTGATGGCGGAGAGTACGCGCGAAATCCTGGAAAGACTCCCCGGCAAGGACTGCGGGCAATGCGGCTTCAAGACCTGCGCAGGCCTGGCCGAATTCGCCGCGATCCATCCGGATGCGCTCAAGCGCTGCATCTACCTCGGCCAGCCGGCGATCATGCCGGCCACCCTGCTCCCCGCGGACGAGGACATCACCTGGAAGGACATGCTGGGCAGGGAATACGACTTCGTGCTGGAGCCGTTTCCCGAAGATCCCGGGCCGCGCGAGATCATCGTGCCGCTCAACCCGCTGAATGTCGAGCGGCTCGCCGTCAAGAAGGGCGATGTGCTGTACGGGCGCCCGGTGATGACCGGCTGCCCCGTGACGCATGTGGGGGTAGTCGTCGAAGAGCCGGACTATCTGAACGGCGTTATCGTCTGGTGCATCGTCGGCCCGATGGCTGCACGCGAGCGAGGCCGGGAGATCGGCCACTACCATATCATCGCCTACGAGGGGATCGTCAGGCATACCCGCCGGGAGCTGCAAATCGGCCAGCGCTATTTCTTCCTCCCGCGCATGTGCATGCTGCAGTCGCGCCACTCGGGACTGGTCAACGCGCTTGCCAAACGTGAAAACGGGATGCGGGTGCGGGTGGAAGGAATATGGATCGCCTAGCAGCTGCGGAATTATCCTGAAAAATGCTTGAGCCACGGATGAACACGGATTTACACGGACGAGCAATGGATTGCACCGCACGGGGTTTTATCCGTGTTAATCCGTGTCAATCTGTGGCTGACTGGAATTCTTACCCACCCACCGATACGTTCTGCGCAGGCCTTGTTTCGTTTCACGCCGGCCGATGGTCAGCAGATCCAGAATCAATAGTGCATAGCCAGCCGCGAGCATTCCGCCGAAAATCATCCGCCAGAATATCCCTTGCTGGAACCACGGATGCGACTGCGCCGCGAAGTACCCAGCCCAACTGGAACCTTCAATCGCGCGCTCGATCTGGGATTGCTCATAACCGGCAACCAAGAGGCCCATGGTC
>DASTNS010000024.1:0-11109 GCA_035720625.1 Gallionella sp.
GAACCTTCAATCGCGCGCTCGATCTGGGATTGCTCATAACCGGCAACCAAGAGGCCCATGGTCATGCCTACCATGCCCAAGTTCAGCAGTACCATCGACCATTTCCACTTCCAGCCGCCGATCAAGCCGCCGCTCATCCAGGCATTGCCGCGCCATTTCTGCATGGCGATGTAGAAAAACGCAATGTTGATGGTGGCGTAGGCCCCGAAAAACGCCAGATGGCCATGCGAAGCCGTCCATTGTGTGCCATGGGTGAACAGGTTGATTTGCGGCAGGGTATGCATGAAACCCCACACGCCGGCGCCGAAGAAATTACCGAAGGCATGAGCGATCAGCCAGCCCATCGCGGGATGGTTGCTGTTGCGCATCTTGTGCACCCCGGAATCGAACACCGCATGCACCACCATGGCAACCAGCGGAACGGGTTCCAGCGCTGAGAAAAAGCTGCCGATGGACAGCCAATATTCCGGCGTGCCGATCCAGAAGTAATGGTGCCCCAAACCAAGAATGCCGGAGCCGAACATCAGCGCCACTTCGATATACAGCCAGGTCTCCACGATTTTGCGGCGCGCCCCCAGCACGGTCATCAACCCGTAGGCCATGATGCCGCCCACCATCACTTCCCAGGTCGCCTCCACCCACAAGTGAATCACCCACCACCACCAGTATTGATCCACGGAGATATTGGTGGTGTAAAACATGCCCGCCATGTAGATGCCGAACAGGGCGATCAAATCCAGAGTCAATACTCCGCCGATACCCGTCCATTTTCCTTTGGCAAAAGTGGCGGCAACATTGAAGAAGACCGTGAGCACGCATAACACGATACCGATATCCGCCCAGCGCGGAGCCTCAATGTACTCGCGGCCTTCGGTGATCAGCCAGATCGTGCTCTGCTCGCCGGGCCCTACCTGTATCAACAGGAAAACCGCCACCACCACGAGCACCGCCAGGGTGAATATCCAGAAAACCAGATTCCCCAGCTTTAATCCGACAATCGGAATGCCCGATTCTTCCTCCAGCAGCCAATAAACCGAGCCGATGAAACCGAACAGCATCCACACCACCATCGCGTTGATATGCACCATGCGATTGATCGAAAAATCCAGCACGCCGTAAAGAAAATCCGGTATCAGGTATTGCAGTCCGGCCAACAGGCCGAACGCGATCTGGACGCCGAACAGAATCGCAGCAACGGAAAAATACTTCACCGCCAGCTTCTGACCGCCGTTCAGATTGGCGCCATCAATAGTCCCGAGCGCAGTCATGTCAGTTCTCCTGGTCAAGTGGCTTGAAGTTGTACGGGAAGCCATTGGTATCGATGGTGGACATCCACTTCAAAAATGCCACTATCGCGTGTGCCTCTTCATTGGTCACCCCCAGTTTCGGCATGCGCCTGCCCAGGCTGTTATGCACCTTGTCGGAAGGATCCTTGATGAACTCGACCATCAGTTCTTCGCGCACCTGCCGCGAACCCCAGAATGGGTCCAGCCACGCCTTGGTCAGGTCGGGCGCGTAATACGCACCGTTGCCCAGCAGCGTATGGCAGGCCATGCAGTTTTTCGCCTGCATGGTCAGCTTGCCTTTCCCCACCAGAGCCTCCGCTTCCTGCTCGGTGAGTTTCTTGCCGAACAGCGGCTCCTCGGCGCCGATAAACGGCACCTGCACATGACGCTTCTCGTCGAACTGGTATTCGATGCGGTGGTTGATCGCCGAGTATGCCGGCACCCGTTTTGTGCCAGCCGTGATTTGCGACATGCTGTCGAAGGTCAGAAAGACAAGTACCACAAATGAGCCGGCCGTCACCCAGATGGCGGTTTTCCGCCAAAAGGTTTCGGACGCCCACCAGATATCGGTAGTCATGACGTTTTCTCCTTACAGGGTCGTTGAAAAGCATCCGGAATGCTGCACTCCAAGGATGCGGATGGCTGAGGATCATCCGCCAGGGCAGGATCGTCATGGCGCATCGCTGCATGGGTGGTCACGCATAAATGCCAGACGGCATGCGGCGCGGCCAAATAACCCGCCAGCATCAGCATTACTACAAACACCCAGAAGATGCTGCCGAATAAATTCGCCACACTGGCCAAAACGATAACCGAAGCAAACAATACGGCGTAAGCCGCGTAGGCCAGCGGCATCAAGCGCGGGACATTTCTTATCCGGGAATAGGCAAAAAGAAGAGCGTACAACGCTCCAAACAGGATGACGGCAGCGGCTGAAAAAAAGGTCGCAAAGAAATCAGCCATTTTTACGGGTTCGATCATTGACTTCCCCCATTTGGACTTGTGGCAGGAATTATAGCCCGGCAGTTGCCGGATGACCCATCCGCTATAATCCGCAACGCACTGCCACTATACCCGCTTGCCATTATGCCTGCCATCCACCTGCTGCCCGACCTGCTCATCAATCAAATCGCCGCCGGCGAGGTGATCGAGCGCCCCGCCGCGGCGCTCAAGGAGTTGCTGGAGAACAGCCTCGATGCGGGTGCGACCGACATCGTGGTGCAACTGGAAGGCGGCGGCATCAAATTATTGAGAGTCCGCGACAACGGCAAGGGCATCGCCAAAGACGAATTGCCACTGGCGCTGATGCGCCATGCCACCAGCAAGATCGCCTCGCTGGATGACCTGCAACGCGTCGCCAGCATGGGCTTCCGCGGCGAGGCATTGGCGAGCATGGCGGCGGTGGCGCATCTCGCGCTGACCAGCCGCACCGTGCATGACACGCACGGGTGGAAAGTGGATGCGCTGAACGGCCTCGTCGGCGAACCCGCGCCGGCCAGCCACGCGCCGGGCACCACGGTGGAACTGCGCGAGCTGTACTTCAACACCCCGGCGCGGCGCAAGTTCCTGAAATCGGAAGCCACCGAATTCGCTTGGTGCGAGGAGGCGTTCAAGCGCATCGCCCTGTCGCGCCCCGATGTCGCCTTTTCGCTGCAACACAACGGCAAAACCATCTGGCAACTCCCTTCCTCCCCTCTCCCGCCTGCGGGAGAGGGGCCGGGGGTGAGGGCAGGCGCACTGAATCGCATCTCCGCGATCCTCGGCGAAGAGTTCGGCCATGCCGCCGTGCCGGTGGAACGGCAGGCGGCGAACCTGTCGCTGCAGGGCCTGGCCGCACTGCCCGCCTATTCGCGCGGCTCGCGCGATGCGCAATATTTCTTCGTCAACGGCCGCTTCGTGCGCGACAAGGTCGCCAGCCACGCGCTGCGCCAGGCGTACCAGGACATCCTGCACCACCAGCGCCATCCGGCCTTCGTGCTGTTCCTCGACCTGCCGCCTGAGCAGGTGGACGCGAACGTGCATCCGGCAAAGAGCGAGGTGCGTTTCCGCGAGAGCCAGGGGATACATCAGTTCATCTTCCATACATTGCAGGAAGCACTGGCCAAGCCAGATGCCAATACATCCCCCTCTCCCCAACCCTCTCCCACAAGGGGAGATGGAGCAAGTACGCCGCTCTCTCCGATACAACAGCAACGTATACCATTAAACGCCGCGCAACAGCAGGCCGCATATCGGCTGTGGGAAATGCAGGCAGTAAATGGGAAGTTGGAAGTGGTAAGCGGGGAAACCACTCCCTACTCACCACTCCCTACTCACCACTTACCACTTCCTACTCACCACTCCCCAGTCCCCCCGCTCGGCTTTGCCCTCGCGCAACTCTCCGGCACCTACATCCTCGCGCAGAATGCGCATGGCCTGGCGGTGGTGGACATGCACGCCGCGCACGAGCGCATCGTGTACGAACGTCTCAAGGCCGCACTGGACGAGAGGCAGATCGCCATGCAGCCGCTGCTGATCCCGATAAGTTTCTATGCCGAGCCGCTGGATGTCGCGACGGCGGAAGCGGAACGGGATGCGCTCAAAATGCTCGGTTTCGACATCGCCCCACTGTCGCCGACACAACTCGTGGTACGCGCCATGCCGGCGCTGCTCAGGCAGACAGAAGCCGAAACGGTGGCGCACGAGGTGCTGCGCGAATTGCGCGAATTCGGTGCATCGCGCGCGCTCACCGAACGGCGCGACGAATTGCTCGCCACCCTCGCCTGCCACGGCGCGGTGCGCGCCAATCGCATCCTGAGCATCACCGAAATGAATGCGCTGCTGCGCGAGATGGAACAGACCGAGCGCGCCGGCCAGTGCAACCATGGCCGCCCGACCTGGTTCCAGTTGAGCATGGGCGAGCTGGACAAGATGTTCATGCGCGGCAAATGAACCGCAGCTATGGCGTAGGGCGCAATAACCAACGGGCATTGCGCCGAATGAAATGGGGTTCGCAGGGATGGACGACTTGTCGCCCAACTCGCAAAACATCCGGTGCAATGCGCTACGCTTATTGCACCCTACATGCTACGTGCCTTGTTTTTATCAGTGTTAATCCGTGTCCATCCGTGGCTAAATTTTCCCCGCAATGAATACACTGCCTCCCGCCATTTTCCTGATGGGTCCCACCGCGAGCGGCAAGACCGGCGTCGCGGTGGAGCTGGCGCAACATCTGCCGGTGGAACTCATCAGCGTGGATTCGGCACTGGTGTATCGCGACATGAATATCGGCACCGCCAAGCCGGACGCCGCCACCCTCGCCCGCGCGCCGCACCATCTGATCGACATCATCGATCCCACCGAAGCCTATTCCGCCGCCGCGTTCCGCCACGACGCGCTGCGTCTGATGGCGGGCATTACCGCAAGAGGAAAAATACCGCTGCTGGTCGGCGGCACCATGCTGTACTTCAAGGCGCTGCGCGAAGGGCTGAGCGTATTGCCGGAGGCCGACCCTACGGTGCGCGCCGCGCTCGATGCCGAGATCGCGCAACACGGCATCGAACATCTGCACCGGCAACTCTCCGAAGTGGATGCGGAAACCGCCGCGCGCCTGAATCCGGCCGACACGCAACGCATCCAGCGCGCACTGGAAATTTACCGCATCACCGGACAGCCGATGTCCATGCTGCTCAGGCAGCAAACGCGGTACGAGCTGCCCTACCGCATCCTCTCCATCGCCCTCATTCCCTCCGACCGCGCGCAACTCCACACCCGCATCGCCACCCGCTTCAAGGCCATGCTCGAACTCGGCCTGGTGAATGAACTGTGCGCACTGCGCAATAAATACCCGCTGCACCCCGACCTGCCTTCGATGCGCTGCGTCGGCTACCGCCAGGCATGGCAATACCTCGAAGGAGAGATCACCGAAGAGGAGTTGCTGGAGAAAAGCATCGCCGCCACGCGCCAATTGGCGAAGCGCCAGCTCACCTGGCTGCGCTCCATGCCGGACAACCTCGAACTGGATTGCCTCACGCCAAGCCTGGCGCAGACGGTGCTCAATGCTCTCACCGGAAGCATTTAGAGCCTATTATTCGGCAAATTGGTGTGTTAGCATTCGCTAATATTCAAACACTATTCTCAAGTTACTCATTTCAACCACCACAAGGAGACCAACCATGACCACCATCAATTTCAAGCGCGAAATCGCCGGCACCGTCGACCATGCCATCGAACGCATCACTAAGGCGCTGGGCGCGGAGGGCTTCGGCATCCTCACACGCATCGACATGCACAGCAAAATCAAGGAAAAAACCGGCAAGGACATCATCCCCACGGTGATCCTCGGCGCATGCAACCCGATGCTGGCGTACGAGGCCTATACCGCGAACAGCGATGTGGCGAGCCTGCTGCCGTGCAACGCGGTGATCCGCGAAACTGCGCCGGGGAGGATTTCGCTGGAGCTCGCCAAGCCGACTGCGATGATGCAGATACTCGGCGATGCCGGGCTTGCGGAACTGGCGCGCGAGGCCGATGCGAAGATCGAGCACGCATTGGCCAACGCATAGACGGCTGACGGCGTGGTTGATTCTGGAAACTGCATTTGAAGGATTTGTAGGTGCGAATTTATTCGCACGAACAATAGGTTATGTGCGGATAAATCCGCACCTACGGGAGCAATACAATGCCATGAATTAACAAAGTTTTTATCGCCAACTGCGTTTTCCAGGCGCATTCTGCGGCATAATGCGCGCCATGATTTTTATAGCACGCTAACGTTCAATCCATGAAAATTGCCATCGCCGGTACCGGTTACGTAGGCCTTTCCAACGCCGTCCTGCTTGCCCAGCACAATGAAGTGGTTGCAGTCGACATCGTTCCCAAAAAGGTCGAAATGCTCAACCGCAAGCAGTCGACCATTGAAGATGCCGAGATCGAGGATTACCTGAAGCATAAAGTCCTCAACTTCAGAGCCACTCTGGACAAGCGCGAAGCCTACGCCGGGGCGGACTATGTCATCATCGCCACCCCGACAGACTATGACCCGGAGACCAACTACTTCAACACCGGCTCGATCGAGTCAGTCATTCGAGATGTCTTGAGCATCAACCCGCAGGCAGTGATGGTCATCAAGTCCACCATTCCGGTGGGATACACCGTCAAAACCCGAGCCAAATTCAATTGCGACAATCTGATTTTCTCGCCGGAGTTTTTGCGCGAAGGCCGTGCGCTGTATGACAACCTGCACCCCTCGCGCATTGTCGTCGGCGAGCGCTCCAGGCGTGCCGAAGCCTTTGCCGACCTGCTCAAGCAAGGTGCGCTCAAGCAAGACATCCCCACCCTGTTTACCGACCCGACCGAGGCCGAGGCAATCAAACTGTTTGCCAACACCTACCTTGCCATGCGCGTGGCCTACTTCAACGAACTCGACACTTATGCGGCCACTCACGGGCTTGATACGAGACAGATCATCCAGGGAGTAAGCCTCGATCCGCGCATCGGAGATCATTACAACAACCCTTCGTTTGGTTACGGCGGCTATTGTCTGCCCAAAGACACGAAACAACTGCTCGCCAACTATCAGGATGTCCCGCAAAACCTGATCCATGCCATCGTCGAGTCCAACACCACGCGCAAGGATTTCATTGCGGAAAGTATCGTCAAGCGCAACCCGAAGATCGTCGGCATTCACCGCCTGGTCATGAAGAGCGGGTCGGACAACTTCCGCTCATCCAGCATCCAAGGCATCATGAAACGCATCAAAGCCAAGGGTATCGAGGTCATTGTTTATGAACCTGTGCTCAAGGAGCCGGAGTTTTTCCGCTCCAGAGTGGTGAATGATCTGGCGCAATTCAAAAAAGAATCCGACATCATCGTTGCCAACCGCATTACTGACGACATCCGTGACGTGGCTGACAAGGTTTACAGTCGTGATTTGTTCGGCAAGGATTAAAAAACACAGCGACGGTAGTTTGTTATGTTCCCGCCCGGTGATGCCTGGCGTCCAGGCAGAATAATAAAGCGGTTCCGGGTAGGTTGGGTGGAGTGAAACGATACCCAACAAAGACGGCGTGGCTATGGGCATGAAATGAATGATGGGTATCGCTGCGCTCAACCCATCCTACCGCACTTTTCAGCGCAGAAATTCGGCGAGCAGTATCCGAGCGTGGGGGTCGATGTTCAGGAATTCTGCTCCCACCGCATACTGATATTCCGACGGTGTGTCGGGCGTGGAAGAGATTTTGTAGATGTGTCTTACACATGCCCCTATCCTGATCTCTGGTGAAATACTTTCGGTTGGGATAGTGAATCGCAGCTCCAGCTTGGAATCAATCTCAAGCGGCTCCGAATACAGGATCGCCGCCCCCTTTATGGACAGATCAACCACCTTCCCGGACTTGCGGGGATTGCTCCCGCATTGCACGGTTGCAGGCAGATCAACGTCGCTTCTTGATACTTCGCGTCTTTCCGTAATTGGGTAGGGATGACTCATTTTAGGTATCTCCAGGAATTCACGAGAGGCGAGCCGTTTCATGCGAATTTATTCTACACGCAAGATGTTCAATAGCCGAATAGTTCCATTATTTCAATGTGGCGCAGTCTGGCGGGGTCGCGCCGCATCAATCTATAAAGCCGCTCTCCCGCTGGTGACGGATGGCAAGCACGAGCGCCACATTGCGGATAGTGTCGTAGGTATATAGCGCGACATATCCGGTGCGGCCACGCGAGATCACCAATTCACGATAGCCTTGCTCGACAGGGCGCCCAACCAATGGGTGTTGTTTCAGAATTCGTAAGCCATCGGCCAGAACACTCACTGTTTCGTTCGCGGCGTGCGGGTCAGTGTCGATCAGGAATTCGGTTAGTCGCTTGAGGTCTTGAGCCGCTTGCGGAGCAAGAACGAGGCGCGCCATTAAAGCTTCCTGGCCTTCGGCCATTTGGTTTTCTTGCCGCCCACTTTTGCCTGGAGATAACCGAATACCTCATCGGCGTCATAGACCAGGCCATAATCGGCGACTTCCTGTTCTGCTTTCATGGCAGAGGCGATGAAAGCCTGGCGGCGTTCAGATAGTGTCGTTTGTATAGCCAGCGCCTCGACCATAAATGCGTGCGGAGCCTTGCCGGATGCCTGCGCGGCAGATGTGATGCGCGCCTTCAGTTCTTCGGGTAGTTTCAGTGTGGTAGTGGCTGCCATGAATATCTCCTTGCAAAGGTGCCACCAAAGTAACACCTCGTTGCAGGTTCGTCAATATGACTGTGCATGGGGCGGATACAGCGGACAGGTATAACCCAAAAAACCCATTAGCCAAAATATCCCCTCCCCCTTGCAGGGGGAGGGCTAGGGAGGGGGTAGAAACGTGGCATTTCCACAACATCATCCCCCATCCTAACCTTCCCCCTGCAAGGGGGAAGGGACTGTTCGGCTCTAATGAACTATTTGGGATAAAGAGTCACTTGAAAACGAATCCCTTGTCCTTGATGACGCACAGACACGCATCCACCACTCGTGGATCGTAGTGTACCCCGCGTTGCTTGGTAATCTCTGCCAACGCAACCTCGATCCCAAAGCCCGGGCGATACGGGCGGTGCGCCGACATCGCCTCGACTGTGTCTGCCACCGCGAGTATGCGCGCTTCGAGCAGGATGGTCTCGCCCTTGAGCCCTTGCGGATAGCCCGAATCATCGAGCCACTCATGGTGTTGCGCACCATCTGTATCTGTGCGATCGAACGGGGGAAGTCGATGTTCTTGAGAATGTCGTAGCCGGCCTGCGCATGTGTCTTGATTAAGGACACTTCTAAGAATCGATTTTCGTCGTATCTTTTAGAGAGTCCATGCCGTCACTCAGTTCTTTGCATCATAAAATCGAATCAAATTGCGCCCACCCTCTTTCGCCTGATACATCGCGATATCGGCCCACTTGAGGATGTCTTCGGGACTGCCTTCGTGACTGATGAACAGCACTATGCCGATGCTCGACGTGCAATGGTGTTCCACCGTGGTTTCTGTTTTGTCATCCTGCTGAAGTGTCAGCAGATAAGGCTCGGCTATAGCAGCGCGGATTCTTTCGGCGACGATGCCGGCTTGTGCAGCGGATTCCGCTCGATCCGCAACCAGTTCGACGAGCAGCGCCACAAACTCATCACCGCCAAAACGGGCAACGGTGTCTGCTTCACGCACGCAACCGGCAATGCGGCGTGCCACCTCGATCAGCAGCAGATCGCCCACACCATGGCCATAGGTATCATTGAGCGGCTTGAAGTTGTCCAGATCGAGGAACATCAGCGCACTATAATGGCCGCTGCGTCTGCTGGCGGCCATCATTCGCCCAAGCCGGTCATTCAACAACCGGCGGTTGGGAAGTTGCGTCAATGGGTCATAGAAAGCCAGATTGCTGATTTTCTCCTCGGCCAATTTCTGCGCAGTGATGTCATGCACGGCGCCCACCGAGCGCAGCGGCCTGCCCGATTCGTCAAAATCGCTGGTGCAGTGTTCATGCACCCACTTGATGCGCCCGTCAGGAAGCAGCAGCCGGTGCACCACATCGTAGGGCTGGCGATTCTCCAACGACTGCATATATGCCTGATTCACCATGTCGCGGTCGTCCGGATGGATTACGTTCAGGAAATTCTCATAGGAGGGCGAAAACCGCGCCGGCTCCTGTTCAAAAACCCGGTAGGTTTCATCTGACCATTTCGCCTCCCCGCTCGGCACGTCCAGTTCCCAGCTACCCAGATGTCCCAGCCGTTGCACCTCCTTCAGCAGTGCCTGGTTGCGGTTCAACTCGAAATTGGCTTTATTGAGAGATTCATTGACGCTCAACAGGTCTGCGGTGCGCTGCTCGACCCGCGCTTCCAACTCCGCATTGGCCTTGCGCAACGCATCTTTCGCTTCACTGCGCTCCGCGATCCAACTGCGCGTGGCCCTGACGGCAAGGAACCAGGCCACAAGCATGGCCAGAACGCTCACGGCGCTCACCGCCGCCAACTCGAAAAGCACGAGGTGATGATCGCGGTCGTTTCTTTCAATGAGGTCATTTATCAAATGATCGGTTTTTTCCATGCCGCCGGAATAAACCTTCTTCAATCTCATGTAGTCATCGCCGGCCAGCAGCGCCGTCGCCTCCCGCAGTCTGCCCTGGTGCGCCAATGCGAAAGCCTGCCGCTCCATCTTCACCAGGGCGAGGTTCGCCTCGTCCGTCTCTCCGACAAATTTTTCCAATTCCGCATCTGGCAGCGCCGCCCTCACCGCTTTGATCTCCGCCGTCAGTTGCGGATCGAGCCGGTCGTATCTTTTTTCGTAGCTGAAATCCCCAGTCGCCGCGGCCATGCGCGCCGACATGGTCAGCGCCTCGTCGAGCAGCATGATGCGGCCGGCTCCCTCTTTGATGGCGAGATGCTTCCTCGATATCTCGTCAGTTAAATTGTGCCTGTACCACAACTGCCATCCGTTGAAGACGGCGGCAAATATGCCGATCGCAAAGGCGGCCGCGAAATACCGCAGCGGAAATCTGGGCCCGCCGGAGTGGCCTTGGTGAACAGGTATTGTGCTGTTCATATGAGACTAATCTCCAATCTGTCGTTAAGCTTTCGGCCGTTTGTGTGTGGATAAGCTCGTAGAAATAGTCTTGCAGCCTTTACGTTGCCTCACCCTGCACTGCCAGTTTGCCGACGCGCCCCTCCACTTCGCGCATCACGACCTCGTGGCGCGGCAATGCACCGGCCTCCAGTCCTTGCAGGTATTGCCGCAGCGATACCAGTTCATAGCCCTGTGCCTGCCAGCCTTGCAGCAATTGCTCGAAGATCGGCAGCAATTTGCCGCCTTCCAGTTCGGCGTGCAATGTAAAC